>DAONCJ010000473.1:0-3679 GCA_035401985.1 Burkholderiaceae bacterium
CAGTCGACACCCAGCGGGGCCAGCCCGGCGAGCCCTTCAGCGTTGATGTCGGCAGCGATCACCGTGGCGCCGTCGGCGGCAAATCCGTGCACCCAGGCGCGACCGATGCCGCTGGCCGCGCCGGTGATGACGATCGTCCGGCCTGTCAACGGACCGGGCGTCGTGCGGGGACTGTCGCTCATGGAGTTAGCCTTGCTCGAGCGGTCTGCATCAGGATTCCGGCTGGACGACGCGATCAGTCGGCACGCCACTCATCGCTTGTCGTCCATCGCCGTCAGCTCCAGGCCAGGCATCGTGCCCTCCTGGCGCCATTTGTCCAGCATGCGGATGAAGACCATCGGCCCGCGCCAGAACTGCGAATTGCGCGCCGTGCGCTCGTTCGGCTGACCCTCGTTGTTGTAGTAGCCGGGCGTGCATTGGTTCAGGAACGGCTGACGGGCCCGCGAGAGCTTGACGATGGTGTCGACCCAGTCGGCCTCGGCCTGCGCGCTCGCTTCGAGGGTGCGCAGCCTGCGCGCCTTCACTTCACGGATGATGTGGCCGATGTGCCGCGACTGTTCGTCCAGCATGTGCTGAAAGTTGGCGCTCTGGCCCGACTGCTGCGTGGTCATCACGAACAGGTTCGGAAAGCCGCGGGTGAACAGGCCATGGTAGGTCGAAGCGCCGGCCTTCCACTTGTCGGTGAGCGTCTGACCATTTCGGCCGCGCACCTCGAAGCCCAGGCGGCGGGTGAAATCGGTGCCGACCTCGAAGCCGGTGCCGAAGATCAGGCAGTCGAGCGGGTACTCGGTGCCGGCGACGACCACACCGCGTTCGGTGATCCGTTCGACGCCCCGGCCCTGCGTGTCGATCAGGTGCACGTTGGGCCGGTTGAAGGTGTCCAGGTACTGGTCGTGAAAGCAGGGGCGCTTGCAGAACTGGTTGTACCAGGGCTTCAGCGCCTCGGCGGTCGCCGGATCGCGGACCACGGCATAGACGCGGGCCCGCACGCGCTCCATCTTCTGGTAGTCGGCGATCTGGACAAGTTCGTCGGTGTTCTCGACTGCCAGGCCGTTGGCCGGCTGACGACGCGCAGCCAACAGGATGTTGGTGATGAGATCGGTCCAGCCATCGTTGACCAGATCGACCTCGAAGCGGCCGCCCGAGATGACGGTGGTGAAGTTGTCCATCCGCTCGCGCTGCCAGCCGGGCTTGAGCGTCTTGACCCACTCGGGGTCGGTGGGACGGTCGTTGCGCACGTCGACCGAGGACGGTGTGCGCTGGAACACGAACAGCTCGCCGGCGCCCGCGCCAAGATGAGGCACGCACTGCACCGCGGTCGCGCCGGTGCCGATGATGCCCACGCGCTTGTCCTTCAGGCCGGAAAGCCCGCCGCTGGAGTCACCGCCCGTATAGGCGTAGTCCCAGCGGCTGGTGTGGAAGCTGTGGCCCTTGAACGACTCCACGCCTGGAATGCCGGGCAGCTTGGGCAGGTTCAGGGGACCGCCGGCCAGCACGACGAAGCGCGCCCGCAGCGCATCGTGGCGGTCGGTGGTCACCAGCCAGCGGTCCTCGTCCTCGAGCCATCGCATGTCGGTGATGACCGTCTGGAAAAGTGCCGATGGATAAAGGTTGAAGTGGCGGCCGATGCGCCGGGAATGCTCGAGAATTTCCGGCGCGCGGGCGTATTTGCCGACCGGCATGTACCCGGTTTCCTCGAGCAGCGGCAGATAGATGTAGCTCTCGGTGTCGCAGGCCGCGCCTGGATAGCGGTTCCAGTACCAGGTGCCGCCGAAGTCGCCGCCCTTCTCGATGATGCACAGGTCTTCGACCCCGGCCTCGCGCAATCGTGCCGAGGCGAGCAGGCCGCCGAATCCACCGCCCACCACCAGCGCCTCGACCTCGCGCACCTGCGGCGCCCGCTTGAACGCGGGATCGGCGTAAGGGTCCTCCAGGAAATGCGCAAAGCGGCCGGTGACCTCGACGTACTGGTCGTTGCCATCGGCGCGCACCCGCTTGTCGCGTTCGATGTCGTAGCGGCTGCGCAAGGCAGCGGGGTCGAAGCCCAGGTCGTTGACGATGGGCTGGTCTGTCGCGCTGTCGGCCATGTGGGTGTTCCGGATGGGTGCAGAAAAGGGTGCCCGCGCGCGTTATCAGGCAGCGCGAGACGGTCAGCCTCAGTTTAGGTCGGCGCGCTGACCATGGGTACCTGCGCCCCGCCGGGATCGCAGGAAACGGCACCGCCCGGCCGCCCGCGCGGCACGTCCCGGACTGCCGGCGTGCGCGCCGGCGCGGCGCACTCAGTGCAGCTTGACCAGCGGCGTGCTGCGCTTGATCAGATAGCGGGCCAGCGCGAGCACGCCGGTGCGCAGAGCACCCAGCACCGCCCGGTGATGCATCAGGTGCAGGCTGACGTACATCAAGCGGGCGAACAGCCCTTCGATGAACCAGCTCGCCCGCAGGGCGCCCATCAGACTGCCCACCGAAGTCTGACTGCCCATCGAAACCAGCGAGCCGTAGTCGGTGTAGACGTAGGGATCGTCGCCGGGCGGGCGGCCGGCCGCTTCGCGCAGCAGACGCCGGCAAAGATAATCGGCCTGCTGATGCGCGGCCTGTGCGCGCGGTGGGACGAGGCGGCCGTCGGGGCCGGGACATGCCGCGCAATCGCCCAGCGCATGCACACCGGCATGGCCGCCGATCACCTGCAGGCGGTCATTGACCTCGATCTGCCCGGCCTTGTTGACCGGCAGACCGAGCGTGCCGAGGAAGGCCGGCGCCTTGATGCCCGCAGCCCAGACGCACAGATCCGCCGGATAGCCGACGCCGTTGCCGTCCTCGACCAGATGCGCGCCGATCCGGATCACCTTGCAGCCGGTGACCACCTTGACGTGACGCTCGACGAGCAAGGCTGCCGCGGCTTTGGACACGCGTTCGGGCAGCGGCGAAAGGATGCGCGGCGCGCCCTCGAGCAGCGTGATCGTGACGTCGCGGTTGGGGTCGAGCCGGCGAAAGCCATACGCGGCGTGCACGCCGCTGGCCTCGCGAAGCTCGGCAGCCAGTTCGACCCCCGTCGCGCCGCCGCCGATGATGACGATGTCGACCCGCGCCTGCGGATAGTGCTCCTTGCGCAGTTCGGCGCGGGCCAGCAGCGTCAGCATGCGCAGCCGGAAGTGTTCGGCATCCTCGGGCGCGTTCAATGAGATCGTGTGCTCGGCCGCGCCGGGAACACCGAAGTAGTTCGAGGTGCTGCCCACCGCGATGACCAGCGTGCCATAGGGCAGGCTGCGCTCCGGAAGCACCTCCTCGCCCGCCTCGTCGCGCACCGCGCTGACGGTCAGGCGTCTGGCGGCCGTGTCGAGCGCCGTGAGCGCCCCGTAGACGAACGTGAAGCCGTTGTCGCGCGCCAGCATCTGGTAGGAGAGTCCCTCCTGGTGCAGATCGAGCGTGCCGGCGGCCACCTCGTGCAACGATGGCTTCCAGATGTGCGAGAGCCGAGAATCGACCAGCGTGACGGCCGCCGGCCCGAGCCGCCGGCCAAGCTTGCAGACCAGCTCCAATCCGCCGGCGCCGCCGCCGACGACCACGATGTTCGCCGCCATGAAGTCCCTTGCGCGTGCTCGAATGAACCCGATTCACTCACATCCGCTGCGCGCCCGACTTCTTCAGGATCTCGCGGCCGATGATCATCTTCAGAATGTGG
>DAONCJ010000474.1:0-3677 GCA_035401985.1 Burkholderiaceae bacterium
TCGTCGCGCAGGCACTTGGCGCGCGTGATCCGCGCATCCTGCTGCGCGAGATCCTGCCCAATCTCGTCGGACCGATGCTGTCGTACAGCCTGGTGATGTTCGCGATCGCGGTGCTTGCCGAGGCGTCGCTCGGTTTCCTCGGCCTGAGCGTGCCGCCGCCGGCGCCGAGCTGGGGCAGCATCATCAGCAACGAGCGCGCCAACCTCGACATCGCGCCGCATGTGATCTTCGTGCCGGCGGCCGCGATGTTCCTCACGGTCATGTCCTTGAACCTGCTCGGCGAGCGCGCGCAGCGCTCGTACGACATCCGGGTGCGCGGAAAATGAGAATGCCGGCCGAAGCCGTGCCGATCCGTTCCGCCCGTCAGGGCACGCAGGGCCCGGCGGATGAACCGCTGCTGGTGGTCGATGGGTTGTGCACTCATCTCAAGACGCCGCAGGGCCTTGCCCGGGTCGTCGACGAGGTCTCGTTCTCGCTGGCGAGAAGGCGTGTGCTCGCAGTGGTCGGCGAATCAGGATCGGGCAAGTCGATGCTCGCGCGTTCGATCATGGGACTGGTGCCGGAGCCGCCCGGCATTCGTGCGGGCGGGCGCGTGCTGTTCGACGGCAAGGATCTGATCGCGTTGTCCGAGCGTGAAATCAGCCAGATCCGCGGACGCGACATTGCGATGGTCTTCCAGGACCCGATGACCTCGTTGAACCCGGTGCTGCGCATCGGTGAGCAGATCGCGGAGGTGGTCCGTCATCACCTGGGCATGGACCGGGCGGCGGCGCGCGCGCGCGCTCTGGAACTGCTTTCGGCCGTGGGTATCCCGATGCCCGAGCGGCGCCTGGACGAATATCCGCACCAGTTGTCCGGCGGGCTGCGCCAACGCGTGGTGATTGCGATCGCGCTCGCGTGCCGGCCCCGGCTGCTGATCGCCGACGAGCCGACGACCGCACTCGACGTCAGCATCCAGGCGCAGATCCTCCGTCTGCTGAAGCGGTACCAGCGGGAAAACGACATGGCGATGATCTTCGTCAGCCACGATCTGGGCACGGTTGCCGGCATCGCTGACGACATCGCCGTCATGTACGCCGGCCGGATCGTCGAGTACGGCCCGGTTGGGCAGGTGCTGAACGCTCCGCGCATGCCATACACCGAGGCCCTGCTGCGTTCGATTCCGCGGCTCGATGCCCCGAGCCACGGGCGGCTCGACGCAATCCGCGGCAGGCCACCGCTGCTGACCGCGCTGCCGGAGGGTTGCGCGTTCGAGGCGCGTTGTCCGTATGCCCAGCCTCGCTGCGCCACCGAGCGTCCGTTGCTGTCAGGTGCCCAGCACGCGTTCGCGTGCTGGTTTCCATGTTCGACTGCGTCTGCCCAGGAGTCCCTCGCATGACGGCGATGCACGCGCCATTGAAGTCGTCCGACGATGTCGGGGTTCTGCTCAAGGTCCGGGACCTCGTGTGCAGCTATCCGATCAGGGGAAACCGGTCGTTCAATGCAGTCGATGGCATCAGCTTCGACGTGCATCTCGGCGAAACCCTGGGGCTGGTCGGCGAATCGGGCTGCGGCAAGTCGACCACCGGGCGGGCGATCATCCAGCTGCCGCGCCCGTCGGGAGGCAGCGTGCTGCTCGGGCCGGACGATCTGACGACGCTACGCGGCGATGCGCTGAGGATGCGCCGGCGGCAACTGCAGATGGTGTTCCAGGATCCGATCTCATCGCTGAATCCGCGCCGGTCCTGCGGCGACATCGTTGCCGAGCCTCTGCGGATAGCAGGCGGGGTCGGCGAGCAGCAGATTCGCGCGCAGGTAGAACGCGCACTCGAGACAGTCGGGTTCGACCCGGCGGTCGTGTGGGACCGTCGGCCGCACCAGTTCTCGGGTGGCCAATGCCAGCGCATCAGTCTGGCACGCGCGATCGTGAGCGAGCCGAAGTTCCTGATCTGCGACGAGCCTGTGTCGTCACTCGACGTCTCGGTACAGGCGCAGATTCTCAACCTGCTCGAAGACATGAAGGCCAGTTACGGTCTCACGATGATCTTCATCTCGCACGACCTGGGCGTGATCAAGCAGGTGAGCGACCGCGTGGCCGTCATGTACCTCGGCAGGCTTTGCGAACTGGCCCCTGCGGATGCGCTTTACAGCAGTCCCAGGCACCCGTACACGGCGGCCCTGCTCGCGTGTGTGCCGCGCGTCGACCGTCCGACCGATTACGACAACGACGCGGCAATCCTCGAAGGTGAACTGCCTTCGCCGATCGATCCGCCCAGCGGCTGCAGGTTCCGGACCCGATGCCCGAGGGCTCGGTCCGAGTGCGCGCAGGCAGTGCCCGAAATGCGTGAGCTCGCCTCAGGGCATCGGGTTGCCTGTCATTTCCCTCTGGATTCCTGAGGCCGGCCGGCGCGAGCAGTTCCCGTTACCGACCCTCGCACCCGTGCTGGACGACATCAGGAAGCAGGTGCTGCACGGGCGGGGGTTCGTGCTGCTGCGCGGCCTTCCGGTCGAGCACTGGAGTGTGCGTCAGGCCGCGATCGCGTACTGGGGCATCGGCGCGCATCTGGGAGAAGCGTGCTCGCAGAACGCGCAGGGACATGTGCTGGGACATGTGAAGGATCTCGGGCGCGATTATCACGACCCGTTGGCCCGCGGTTACCAGACCAGTGCGCGACTGCCGTACCACACCGACTCCACCGATATCGTCGGATTGCTGTGCTGGCGGCCGGGCAAGGCCGGCGGCCTGTCGTCGATCGTCAGTTCGACGACGGTCTACAACCAAATGGCCGTACGGAGGCGGGATCTGGCGCAGGTCCTCCTGAGCGCCTTCCATCGAACGCGCTGGGGCGAAGTCGCCGAGGGCAGGAGTCCCTGGTCCGAGATGCCTCCTGCACAGCCGCACCGCCTTCGAGGATTGGTCCGAGCCTGACCGGCGCCGCCACCTGCTGCGGCTCTGGTTGTCGTGTGCCGACGGCCCCGCGCTGCCCCAGGCGATCATGCGCACGGACCAGAACCAGAGTGCGAGCGGGCGACCGAGCGGCATCCGTCTGCCGGGGGTCGCATTGAAGGCGCCGCTAGAGGCGGAATGACCGTCAGGGTGTTGCGAGTCCTTCAGCGCTATTCAGGCCGGTCGAATCCGCCCACTTCGAATTGCCGAGGGGTGATCTCCTTCCCGGGGCCTGACGGCTTGCCCTCGCTGACGCGAGGGTGCCCTGCGGTGCTCGCCGTCCGGGGCGGACGTGCAAACTCGGCCCTGAAGGGCCTCAGACAAGCACGCCCGACCGCGCTGCGCGCGGCAACCCCGGTCGGCTGCGCTCCTCGGCTGCGCCGACAGGCCCCGGGAAGGAGATCACCCCTCGGCAACGCACCCGCCAGTCGGTTGCCCCGAAGCCGATCGCCCACTGGGCAATGGGCCCGAGCGGTCGGTCAGCCCCCGCCCCGCAGACTCGCCCCCCCATCCACCGGCAATGCCACTCCGGTGATGAAGTTCGCCTCGTCCGACGCCAGGAACAGGCACGCATTGGCCGTGTCCCAGCCCGTTCCCATCTTGCGTCGCAGCGGCACCTGCGCATCGCGTGCGGCGGCGATCTCGCTGCGCGGCTTGCCCCATTCGCGGGCCCGCGTGTCGACCGCCATCGGCGTGTCCATCAGGCCGGGCAGCACCACGTTGGCGCGGATGCCGTACTCGGCGTTCTGAC
>DAONCJ010000475.1:0-3674 GCA_035401985.1 Burkholderiaceae bacterium
GCCGTTGACGTTGGCGAACTTGATGACGAAATCATTGACACCGCGAATGCGGCTCGAGGCGTTGGCGCTCATGATTCAGGCGGCCTTTCGCTGGGGGCTCCGGCAGGCGGGGCCGGCATGGGTGACATTGAGCAGGAACTTGTGCATGTCCCAGGCGCCCGTCGGGCAGCGCTCGGCGCACAACCCGCAGTGCAGGCAGACGTCTTCGTCCTTGACCATCACGCGCCCGGTCTTGAGGCTCTCGGACACGTACAGGTCCTGTTCGAGATTCAGGGCAGGCGCGCGCAGCCGCTGACGAAGATCCGCTTCCTCGCCATTTGCGGTGAACGTGATGCAGTCCGTCGGGCAGATGTCGACGCAGGCGTCGCACTCGATGCACTGGCCCGCGTTGAACACGGTCTCGATGTCGCAGTTCAGACAGCGCTGCGCTTCTTTCCAGGCCGTCGCGACATCGAAGCCCATCTCGACTTCGATCTTGATGTTGCGCAGCGACTTGTTGACGTCGCGCCAGGGCACCTTGTTGCGGGCGTCCGGGGCGATTTCGTTGTCGTAGCTCCATTCGTGGATGCCCATCTTCTGGGACACCAGGTTCACGCCGGGGGCGGGGCGATCACGCACATCCTCGCCACTGAGGAACTTGTCGATCGAGACGGCCGCATCGTGGCCGTGGGCGACCGCCCAGATGATGTTCTTGGGTCCGAGCGCCGAGTCGCCGCCGAAGAAGACGCGCGGCTGGGTCGACTGCAGCGTGACGGTGTCCAGCACCGGCATGCCCCACTTGTCGAACTCGATGCCGCTGTCGGCCTCGATCCAGGGGAAAGCGTTTTCCTGGCCGACCGCGATCAGCACGTCGTCGCACTCGAAGATCTGATCCGGCTCGCCGGTGGACACCAGGCTGCGGCGACCCTTGTCGTCGTAGACGGCCTTGACCTTTTCGAAGCTCATGGCGGTCAGTTGACCAGCCGTGTGGATGAAGGCCTTGGGGACGAGGAAGTTCAGGATCGGGATGCCTTCGTGAACGGCGTCTTCCTTCTCCCAGGGCGAGGCCTTCATTTCCTCGAACCCGGAACGCACGATCACCTTGACGTCCTCGCCGCCCAGCCGCTTGGCGGTGCGGCAGCAGTCCATGGCGGTGTTGCCGCCGCCCAGGACGATCACCCGCTTGCCGATTTTTTCGACATGGCCGAAGGAGACCGACGACAGCCAGTCGATGCCGACCTTGATGTTCGCGGAGGCCTCCTGGCGGCCCGGCAGTTCGAGGTCGCGGCCGCGCGGAGCACCCGAGCCGACGAAGATCGCATCGAACCCCTGGGCGAGCAGGGCGTTCATCGACGAGATTTCGACGCCGCCGCGGAAGTCGACGCCGAGCTTGAGCACGTAGCCGGTCTCTTCATCGATGACTTCCTCGGGCAGGCGGAAGCGCGGGATCTGCGAGCGGATCATGCCGCCGGCCCGCGAGTCGCGGTCGAAGACCGTCACTTCGTAGCCCAGAGGCGCCAGATCGCGTGCGACTGTGAGCGAGGCCGGTCCGGCGCCGACACAGGCGATGCGCCGGCCGTTCTTGTGTATGGCCGGCACGGGCAGCAGATGCGTGATGTCGTCCTTGAAATCGGCAGCAACCCGCTTGAGCCGGCAGATCGCAACCGGTTCTGGTTTCGCGGACTGCTCCTCCTCGACCCGTCCGCGGCGGCAGGCCGGTTCGCAGGGCCGGTCGCAGGTGCGGCCGAGGACGCCCGGAAACACGTTGGACTTCCAGTTGACCATGTAGGCATCGGAGTAGCGCCCAGCGGCGATCAGCCGGATGTACTCAGGAACCGGGGTGTGGGCCGGACAGGCCCATTGGCAATCGACGACCTTGTGGAAATAGTCGGGGTTGCGGATGTCGGTGGGTTGCAACGAATCTCCTCCTGCGCCCGGAGCGGCAGGTGCAGCCCGGGTCTCATGGCTTTGATGCTGCGCGGGAGTCTATCGTGGGCGCCGTTTGTCGCAAAGCTGCAACCGTCAAAGGGCAGCCCGCTGATTCATTTGTTGAAATTGCGGGGGCGGAAGTCCGACAGTTGCGGTATTGCAACAGCGGGGCCGCGCCGGCCCGCCGCGGTTTTCACGCCGCCAGCTTGAGGCTCTGGCGGCGCGGCAGCCAGATGGTCACTTCCGTCCCGACGCCCGCCTCGCTGCGGACCTCGACGCTGCCGCCCTGCAGTTCGACGATCTCCTTCACCAGGCACAGTCCCAGGCCGGTGCCGGGAATGTTTCCGGACGGGTCGGCGCGGTAGAAGCGTTCGAACACCCGGGCGAGCTGCTCGGGCGACATGCCTATCCCCCCGTCACGAACGCGGATACCGGCCATCGCCTCCCGTGCGCTGTCGGTGACCAGTTCGAGCGAAATCGCCCCGCCACCGGGTGAATACTTGTAGGCGTTGCTGATCACGTTGTTGAGCGCCTGACGGATCTTTTCGGCGTCGACCGCAACCATCACTTCCAGGTCTGCGCCGCCTGGCCCGGTCGCCCAGTCCACGCTCACCCGGCGTTCGTCGTTGGGCATCAGGATCGATGCCAGCGTTTCGTCGACGATGGGTCGCAGCGACGTGATGGCGATGTTGAAGTCCTTGCCGCTGCGCGCCTCGATCCGCGCAAGGTCGAGCAGCTCGTTGACCAGATTGACGATCAGGCCGGCCTGGCGGTGGATCGTGGTCAGCATCATCCGGCTGCGTTCGGGCGGAAAGGTGCGGTGCAGCATCAGCTCGGTGAAGCCAAAGATGCTGACCATCGGGGTGCGCAGCTCGTGGGCGGCGGTGGACAGGAAGTCGCTCTTCATCCGGTCGATCTCGGATTCACGGGTGACATCGCGATAGCAGAGGATCAGCTCGCCATTGCCGCTTCGGCTGGTGCGGATCACCCGCTCCAGTATCCGGCGCTGCGGCAGCATCAGGGTGACGGTGTCCGGCAGGCCGGTGTCCATCAGCACGTCGGGGTAGGGCAGTGCCGGATCGCAGCGGTCGCGCATCAGGGTTTCGAACTCGCTGAACGTCACCTTGCCGATCAATGTCGAGGCGGGCAGCCCCGTCATCGTGCAGAAGGCGGCGTTGGCGTATGCAATCAGTCGCTCGGCATCGAACATCACGAATCCGTCGGGACTCAGGCTGAGGATCGTGTCGAGCTGCTCGCCGCGCCGGTTGACCGCCTCCTGGGCCAGCACGCGGGCCGTGACGTCGGTCTGGATGCCCAGGTAGTGGGTCAGTCCGCCTTCCTGGTCGAATACCGGCGCGATCGACAACTCGTTCCAGAACATCGATCCGTCCCGGCGGTAGTTGCGCAGTTGAACCTTCGCTTCGCGCTGTTCGCCGATCGCCCGGCGAAGCTGGTCGATCCCCGGCTGATGGCGCTCTTCGCCCTGCAGGAAGTTGCAGCGGCGCCCGATCGCATCGCCCAGCGAATAGCCGGTCAGGTCCTCGAAGGCGCGGTTGACGTAGACGATGGGCTCGTTGGCGAAGGTCATCGAGGAAATCACCACCCCGTGGCTGCTCGAATCGACGATCCGGCGGAACAGGCGAACGCTCTCCTCGGAGGCGAGCTTCTCGGTGATGTCGCGCACGAACAGCGCGTAGCGCGAGGTGCCCCTGCCGCTGATTTCCGACAGGGCCACCTCGACCGGGAACAGCACATCGCCGTTGCGC
>DAONCJ010000476.1:0-3672 GCA_035401985.1 Burkholderiaceae bacterium
TGTACCCGTCGCGCGCCTCGTAGTCAGCGAGATGCCAGCCGTCCGGGGAATTGAGCCCGGCCATGATCTGCGGGTTGATGTGCCGGCCGTGGAAACAGGTTTCCACCGCCCGGACATCGGCCAGCGCACTGCGAAAATCTTGGGCTCCCATGCGTCTTGCCTCAGGCCTTGCCCTTGAGTTCATCGAGGAGCGCATCGATCTTGTCGGCGCTCATGAAACTGCACATGCGCTGGTTGTTGACCAGCATCACCGGCGCATCGCCGCACGCGCCCTGGCATTCACTCTCCTTGAGGGTGAACAGACCATCGGCGGTGGTTTCGTTGTAGTCGATGCCCAGCTTCGACTTGATGTATTCGCCCGCCTTGCCGCCGTCGCGCAGCGCGCAAGGCAAGCAGGTGCACACCGACAGCTTGAACTTGCCCACCGGCTGGGTGTCGTACATGTTGTAGAAGGTGGCCACCTCATACACGGCAATGGGCGGCATGCCCAGCACGCGCGCCACGTCCTCGATGATCTCGGCGGAGGTCCAGCCGATCTCCCGCTGGGCGATGGCGAGCGCAGCCATCACCGCCGACTGCTTCTGGTCGGCCGGGAACTTGGCGATCTCGCGATCGATGCTCGCATACGCCGCATCGGACAACAGCCGGGTGGTTTGGGGAACGGCACTCATCATGAATTCCAGGGCATGGCGAAAGGTCGCGTGGTGGGTCGCGTGAGCGTCAGCGGTCGATTTCGCCGAACACGATGTCCTGCGTGCCGATGATCGTGACGACGTCGGCGATCATGTGACCGCGGGACATCTCGTCGAGCCCCTGAAGATGGGCATAACCCGGCGCCCGGATCTTCAGGCGATACGGCTTGTTGGCGCCGTCGGCGATCAGATAGATGCCGAACTCGCCTTTCGGGTGCTCGATGCCGGCGTAACACTCGCCCGACGGCACGTGGAAACCTTCGGTGAAGAGCTTGAAGTGATGAATCAGCTCTTCCATGTTGGTCTTCATGCCCACGCGCGCGGGCGGTGCGACCTTGTGGTTGTCCGACATGACCGGACCGGGATGATTGCGCAGCCACTCGACGCACTGGCGAATGATCCGGTTGCTCTGACGCATTTCTTCCACACGCACCAGGTAGCGGTCGTAGCTGTCGCCGTTGTGACCGACAGGAATGTCGAAGTCCATCAGATCGTAGACTTCGTAGGGCTGCGTCTTGCGCAGGTCCCATTCCACGCCCGAGCCGCGCAGCATCGGGCCGGTGAAACCCAGCGCCTTGGCGCGCTCGGGGGTCACCACGCCGATGCCGACCAGCCGCTGCTTCCAGATGCGGTTGTCGGTCAGCAGGGTTTCGTATTCGTCGACATAACCCGGGAAGCGGTTGGTGAACGCCTCGATGAAATCGAGCAGCGAACCCTCGCGATCGCGGTTGTACTCACGGATGGAGGCGTCGTTGCGCAAACGGGTTTCGCGCAGACGCGGCATCTGCTCGGGCAGGTCGCGATACACGCCACCCGGCCGGTAATAGGCCGCGTGCATCCGCGCACCCGACACCGCCTCGTAGCAGTCCATCAGGTCTTCACGCTCGCGGAAGGCATACAGGAACACGGCCATCGCGCCGACGTCCAGACCGTGCGCCCCGATCCACAGCAGGTGGTTCAGGATGCGGGTGATCTCGTCGAACATCACGCGGATGTACTGCGCGCGCAGCGGCACCTCGAGACCGAGCAGCTTCTCGATCGCCATCACATAGGCGTGCTCGTTGCACATCATCGACACGTAGTCGAGGCGGTCCATGTAGGGAACGCTTTGAAGGTACGTGCGTGTTTCGGCGAGCTTTTCAGTGCCCCGATGCAGCAGGCCGATGTGCGGATCGGCGCGCTGGACGACTTCGCCGTCGAGCTCGAGCACCAGACGCAGCACCCCGTGCGCCGCCGGATGCTGCGGCCCAAAATTCAGCGTGTAGTTCTTGATTTCAGCCATTGTGTCGGGCGTTGGGCTCAGCGCCCGGTGCCATATCCTTCTTCACGGATCACACGCGGCACGATCTCGCGCGGCTCGATGGAAACGGGCTGGTACACCACCCGCTTCTGCTCGGGGTCGTAACGCATCTCGACATAACCGGAAATCGGGAAGTCCTTGCGGAACGGGTGCCCGACAAAACCGTAGTCGGTGAGGATGCGGCGCAGGTCGGTATGGCCTTCGTAAACGATGCCCAGCAGGTCGAAGGACTCGCGCTCGAACCAGTTGGCCGCCGGCCAGACTTCGATCAGCGACGGCATCACCGGATAGTCGTCATCGGTGCTGTACGAACGCACGCGCAGGCGCTGATTGCATTCGACCGACAGCAGATGCACGACCGATGCGAAACGCGGCCCTTCGTAGCCGCCGCCGCCGTACTCGAGGTAGTCGACTCCGCAGACGTCGAGGAGCGTGTCGAAGCGCAGGCCTGGCGCATCGCGCAGCAGCGTGGCCACGGCGATGAGTTCGGCGGGCGGCACTTCGATCGTGATCTCGCCGAGCCGCTCGACCGTGCTGCGCACGCGCGCGCCGAGCGTCGCGTCCAGCGTGTTGCGGAGGGTTTCTAGTCGGGTCATCGGGATCTCAGCGGGCGATCGTGCTGGTGCGCTTGATCTTGTTCTGCAACTGGATGATTCCGTAGATCAGCGCTTCGGCCGTGGGCGGGCAACCCGGCACATAGACATCGACCGGCACGATGCGGTCGCAGCCGCGCACCACCGAATACGAATAGTGGTAGTAGCCGCCGCCATTGGCGCACGAACCCATGGACAGCACCCAGCGGGGCTCGGCCATCTGGTCGTAGACCTTGCGCAGCGCCGGCGCCATCTTGTTGCACAGGGTGCCGGCCACGATCATGAGGTCGGAGTGACGAGGACTGGGCCGGAACACGACGCCGAAACGGTCGAGGTCGTAGCGGGCAGCGCCGGCGTGCATCATTTCGACCGCACAGCAGGCCAGGCCGAACGTCATGGGCCACAGCGACCCGGTCCGGGTCCAGTTCACCAGTTTGTCGAGCTGGGTGGTGACGAAGCCCTCACCCAGGACACCTTCAATGCTCATGCGTGCTGCTCCGAGCAGGAAACGATTGACGCCTCGCGGGACTCATTCCCAATCGAGCGCCCCCTTCATCCATTCGTAGACGAAACCGACCACCAGGATGCCCAGGAAAATCATCATGGCCGCGAACCCGAAGAACCCGATGGCATCCATCGAGACGGCCCACGGGAACAGAAAAGCGATCTCGAGGTCGAACAGGATGAACAGGATCGCCACCAGGTAATAGCGGACGTCGAACTTCATGCGGGCATCTTCGAAGGGCTCGAAGCCGCACTCGTAGGGCGACAGCTTTTCGGTGTCGGGCCGCGACGGCCCGAGCAGCTTGCCGATGACCAGAGGCCCCACCCCGACGGCAGTGCCGACCAGGATGAACAGCAGTACCGGAAGATATTGGTCGAGGCTCACAGGGTGACCTGGTCCGGGAGACATCCAGGCGCGACGTCGGCTGGGAGATGGGGGGCCTGCGATGCAGACTCCGGACTCCCGGCTGCATGACCTGCGCCCGGGTTGGTTGTTGATGGTGCCGACGGCGAGACTCGAACTCGCACAGCTTTCGCCACTACCCCCTCAAGATAGCGTGTCTACCAATTTCACCACGTCGGC
>DAONCJ010000477.1:0-3661 GCA_035401985.1 Burkholderiaceae bacterium
TGTCGGCATCGAAGCCGGGCAGGCCGCTTTCGGACACCGTGGGCAGGTCGGGCAGCGCGCTGGCCCGCTTCAGGCTGGTCGCGGCCAGCGCCCGGACCCGCTGCGCCTGCACCTGAGGCAATGCCGTGCCGCTGTCGCAGAACATCACCTGGATCTGCCCGCCGGCCAGATCGGTCAGCGCCTGCGGATTGCCCTTGTAGGTGACGTTGGTCATCTCGACGCCCGCCATTGCCTTGAACATCTCGCCGGCTACACGCGAGGAAGCGCTGCCACTGCCGAAATTCAATCGACCCGGGTTCGCCTTGGCCAGCGCGATGAGTTCGGGGATCGAGCGCGCGGGCACCGACGGATGAACCAGCACCAGCAGTGGCGCGGTGCCGATCAGGGTGACCGGGCTGAAGTCCTTGATCGGGTCGTAGGGCAGCTTGCGCCGCAGAGCCGGGTTGGAGGCATGGGTGCTGTTCGAGGTGATGAACACCGTCAGCCCGTCGGGCCGCGACTTCGCTGCCGCCTCGGCGGCAATCGAACCCTCGGCGCCGGGCTTGTTCTCGACCACCACCGGCTGGCCGAGGGCCTGGCCGAGCCGCTCTCCGATCAGTCGCGCATTGACGTCCGTGCCGCTGCCCGCGGGGAACGGCACGATGAAACGGATCGGTGCAGAGGGATAGGCCTGGGCGGCAGCGAAACGCGGCCCGGTGCCTGTGATCAGGGCTGCGAGGCCGCAGCCCATCAGCTGACGTCGATGCATGGGTTTCCCTTGTGCGCTGGCGAGCGGGTGGGTCCGCCGCCGTGCCGGCATTATCGCCGGACGGATGTCGCGCTCAGGCCGGCGGCGCCGCCGGGTCGGCAGCCGGTGAGGCCGGCGCCTCGGGCGGCGCGAAGCGCGGCTGCAGAGCGGCGAGCTGTTCGTCGGAGGTGGCCACCAGCCAGTGGCGCGCGGTATCGGTGAGATGGCGGTTGTGGTCCTTGAACGGACCCATCGCGACCACGCTCTTCCACGAGACAGGGCCGGCCCGGCTGGTCTTGTTCGACGGCGTGCCGACCAGCAGACAGTAGGGCCCCAGCGGCATCGACACGAAGGGCATCGGCGGCTTGGCCCGCACCCGCCAGTCGATGAAAGGCGCGTCGCTCAGCAGCAGCGGCGAAGGCAGGCCGTGGAACACCGTGTAGTCGTACAGCGCGAGCTGTTCGCGAAGGCCGACATAGAGCTTGCGCACCTCGGTCACCACCTCGGCGCGGATCTCGTCGTCGAACAGCGCTTCCTGCGAAAACTTCGCATGGGCTCGCTGCGCCGCGTTCTGATAGGCGCACATCAGGGCGAGATCGACGCAGTCCTGCGCGGCGCGCTGCACCTGCAGCGCCGTGCCGGCTTCCTCGGGCTTGCCGAGCTGGGCTGCTTTCAGAAACTGGGCCAGTTCGGCTTCATGCACCAGCGGGGCCGTACGCGGCGGCTCGTCCTCGAGGTGGCTGATCAGCGGCACGTAGACCATCGGTTCGCTGGCGAAGCGGGCCTTCTTGCCTTCGTCGAAACCAAGTTCGCCGTTCCGGACGTTCAGGAATCGGGTGCCGATGCGCCCGTGCTCCCATAACCAGTTTCTGAGGAACGGACGCAGAGGGTGGTGGACTTCGGGTTCGGTCAATGCGGTCTCCTGGTGGAGAGTATGACACCGGGTGCGCAGGGCCGTGCCCGCGCCCCGACAACGGGCCGTGCCCGGCCCGCCCCTTCAATTCCCTTTATAAGCCTGCACCGTCTGCCACGCCACGCTCTGCAGGAACGCCGCCAGCTCAGGCGCCAGTCCAGCGGTGTAGCGATTGCCCTCGGGCGATTTGCCGTGAAGCGTGGCATAGGTGGTGCACGCCGCCAGGTAGGTGCCTTCCAGCGTGGGATGGCGCTTGTCCGGCTGGTAGAGCTCGAGCTGCGGGCGCTGGGCGATAGCCCGCGCGAACGCCAGCCCGGCCGGAATCACCTTGGCATTGTTCGCCTTGCCCGCGCGCGTGTACTGCTCGGCCAGTTGAGCCGTCATCTCGGGCTTGTCCTTGTAGGCCCATGACATGAAGAGCACCGGCCGCACGCCGTTGCGCGCCACCGTGGCGGAGTGCTTCTTCATCATCTCGTGGAAGACCGGGCCGAGCTGCGGATGAATCGGGCACTGGCTGCAGTCCATCATGATCGCGACATCGAACTGTCGGCCCGGCCGATTGAACACGATCTCGTTGTCGCCGACGAACGAATAGCGGCCGATGCCGTCGGGCCTGAAGTACGACTCGAGGTCGTGCCAGTCGGCGCCCGAGCCGCTGATCGTCACCGACACGCCGCGATGGCGCATGCCTGGTGCGGCCGCACGGGCCAGCTGGCCGTAATGATTGTGCAGGCTGTTGTTGTAGTAGAAAAAGCTGTTGCCCACCCACAGGATCGAGGCTGGCGGGTCGGCCGCGAGCGTTGCCGGGGCGCTCGCCGTTCTCGCGCCATCAGCGGACGGCAGGGACGGAGCCACGGTGCAGCCCGCGGCCAGTGAAAGCGCGAGAGCTGAAAACACGGCGCCGGCGCGGCGCCTGGAAAAGATTCGGAACATGGTCGGGTCGCTTCCGGCAGGAGTGGATCAACGGCTGCGCCGCACCAGCGGTGTCAGCAGCAGGGGTGCAAAATACATCGGAATCTGGGCGATGCCGACGTACAGAGAAAAAGTCTCGCCGGCCGTGCCGGCGGTGATGGCCAGCATCAGGCCCATGTTTCGATTGCCGCTGAGCAGCGCGGTGCTGAAGGCCACGGTGCGGCCGGCGCGCGCGAAGATCCAGTAGCCGATGGCATGCAGCACCAGCGCCGCGGCGCAGGCCATCAGCAGCAGCGAGCCGATGAGGGCAGGGTCGCGCAGCAGGCGGGCCGTGACGCCGTCCATCACCGCGATCGCGAACACCACCAGCAGCACGACATTGATGCCCCCGAGCAGGTCGTCGTTGCGTGCCAGCCTGGCCGCGCCAACGGTCTGGCGAATCAGCAGCGTCAGCACGAACGGTGCCGCCACCAGCAGGCTGACCCGGGCAAAGAAGGCGGCCAGATCCACCTGCACGCCGGCGTGCGGCAGCAGCAGCGCGACCACCGCCGTCAGCGACACGGGCAGCAGCAGCGTGCCGGCCACCGCGCCGATCATGGCCAGCGAACCGTCCAGTCCGAGGATCATCGCGAACACCGCCGCCGAGCCGATCGGCGAAGCCGACGCCTGCAGGACCAGCGACACCGTCAGATCGGGCGGCAGGCCGGTGCTCCGCGCAAACAGCCAGAACAGCAGCGGCGAGACCACGAGCTGGAACCCGGTGATGGCCGCGATAAGCCCGGGTCTGCGGGCGGCATTGCGCAGCTGCGTCCAGTCCAGGCGCAGCAGCGCCGCGGCCAGTGTGCCGATCACGGCCGGCGTCAGCACCGGACGCAGCAGCGCGGCCAGGTCCGGCAGCGCGATGCCGACGAACACGCCCGCGGGCAGCGCCCAGCGGGCCTGCCTGCCGAGGGCGCCGAGTGCCCGGTTCAGACGAACCGCGCCTTCACCGTCTTGCCCTTGAGCTTGCCGGCATTCAGCTTGCGCAGCGCGTCGCGCCCGATGGCACCAGCTATGCCGTGGTGGTGATGATGGCCGTAGGTTTCGCCGTCGGTGGCAATGTGCGCCAG
>DAONCJ010000478.1:0-1857 GCA_035401985.1 Burkholderiaceae bacterium
CATCTGCTGTATGGCGACTACGAGCCGGTCGGGCCGCGCGACCACCGCAAGGGCGCCGGCGCCATCCGCGCGTTCGGCGACCACAAGGGCTCGGGTCTGGCCGTCATGTGCGAGTTGCTCGGCGGCGCGCTGTCGGGCACCGGTGCAACGGCTGAGGGCCGGCCGTTCGCCAACGGCATGCTGTCGATCTTCATCGATCCTGCCAAGCTCGACCCGGCGATGTTCTTCCCCGGGGAGGTGCAGCGCTATGTCGACTACGTGAAGAGCTCGAAGGCGGCCAGCGCCGACGACGAAATTCTCATGCCGGGCGAAACGGAAGAACGGTATCGCGCGCAGCGCCTCGCCAGTGGCGTGCCGCTGCCGGACGACACATGGCAGGGGATTGTCGAGTGCGCAATCGCCGCGGGCATCGAGCGCAGCGGGGTGCCGCCCGTCAAATGAAACCAGACCGATGACGTCCAGTTCGACCCGTCAGGCGACCTGCGTCCTTTGCAGGCACGTGTCGCCTGCAACGCATCTGGAGAGCACGCATTCGATCGGTTCTCCCGATCTGGACCTTCGCCCGCCCGAAGCGAGTCGTTCCAGTATCGCCCACTGGATTCAGCGCTGCCCGCGCTGCGGTTACTGCGCACCGGACATTGAGCGAAATGAGCTCCAATCGGCGGCAAGGATCGATGATTCGCTGTATGTGAACACGCTTGAAGATTCCGACTTCCCGCCCAAGGCTCGCGAGTTTCTCTGCTGGTCGCTTATCGCGGCGCGCACTGGACGGTTCAATGTTGCTGCCTGGGCTCGGATCAACGCGGCATGGGTCTGCGACGACGCTGGCGCGACGTTCTCTGCCGTCGCGTGTCGCGCCCTGGCGATTGACTCGGTCGAGATTGCGGAACGTTCCGGACAGGCGCTGGCAACCCAGCCCGGCGCTGACGCAGCGATCGCGGCAGATCTGCTGCGGCGTTGCGGACGATTCGATGAGGCTCGCCTGCGCATCCACCCGGCGCTGAGTTCGGCGAGCGATCAGACGGTGCGCGAAATCCTGCACTATCAGCTGACCTTGTGCGACGCTGGTGACCGGGATTGCCACACCATCGCGCAGGCTGTCCCGCCCGAGCCGTTGGACGACCCCGATGCAGCGCTGCCGGCCGCTTTCGCAGAGCTGCGCAGGCGCAGGCAATCAGCAGCCCGGGAGGAGGCCATCCAGTCCGAAGCTCGATCGCCCAGGCGCTTCCTGCAGGAACTTGCCAGCCAATCGGTGGTCGGCAAACACGGGTGCGTGTTTCCGACGATCGCGCAGCTTCCCGGCGTTCCTTTGCTGAAAAGTTACATGGCGATGGACTTCAAGGCTTACGGCTGGCCTGAACCCGTAGCTACCTTGTCGTTCGCGCTGGCTCTGGCCAGGGCGCTGCCGAACCATGGCGAAATTGCTCAGGATATTCTCGACCTGTGGACGACAACGTGCGCGGGCTACGAGGACATCGTCGAGTTTCTGTACCCGTCCTTGCGCGGCTGCCAGCCGCTGCACTGGGCCTACACCGCCCCGCCAGAGTCCAGCGGGCTGCCCCCCACCTACGGTGATCAAAACCCTTGAGCGGCTCAGGCTGCGGGTCCGCTCTAAAGCACCAGCCCGCTCTCGTCATCGATCAGATGCATGTTCTGCAACTTTGCAGTGAGCTGCATCGGCACCCCGGAGGGCGCCGGAACATCGGGACTGGCCTTGCCGCAGACCGTAATGCCCTGCAGCTGGAAATACACCAGCGTCTCCATGCCCATTGGCTCGCTGACATCGATGATTGGCGAGAAGGTCTGGCCTTCCGCCACCCCTCCGGCCTGCGACAGGCTGGCGGTGTCGGTCAGATG
>DAONCJ010000478.1:1957-3647 GCA_035401985.1 Burkholderiaceae bacterium
TCTGGCCTTCCGCCACCCCTCCGGCCTGCGACAGGCTGGCGGTGTCGGTCAGATGCTCGGGCCGCAGTCCGAGCAGCAGTCTGGCCTTGCCAACATGCGGCCGGTACTGCGCCGTGCGCTCGGCCGGCACCTGCAGCTGCACCCCCGCGCCCAGATCGAGCTTCAGGCCCGCGCCGGTGTCCAGCAGATTCACCGGAATCATGTTCATCGCCGGTGACCCGATGAAGCCTGCGACAAACTTGGTGCGCGGGTTGTGATAGAGCTGCTGCGGCGTGTCGACCTGCTCGATCACGCCGTGGTTCATCACCACCACGCGATCGGCCAGCGTCATCGCCTCGACCTGATCGTGGGTCACGTACACGGTGGTGGTGCGCACCTTCTGATGGATCTTCTTGATCTCGGTGCGCATCTGCACGCGCAGCTTCGCATCCAGATTGGACAGCGGCTCGTCGAACAGGAACACCGCCGGATCGCGCACGATCGCGCGCCCCATCGCCACCCGCTGGCGCTGCCCGCCCGACAACTGCTTGGGCTTGCGATCGAGCAGCGGCTCGATGTCGAGGATCCGCGCAGCCTCAAGCACGCGCCGGTCGATCTCGCTGCGCTCCACGCGCTTGAGCTTCAAGCCGAACGACATGTTCTGATGGACCGACATGTGCGGATACAGCGCGTAGTTCTGGAACACCATCGCGATGTTGCGGTCCTTCGGGGGCACATCGTTCACCACCGTGTCGCCGATCAGGATCTCGCCATCGGAGATGTCCTCGAGGCCCGCGATCATGCGCAGCGTCGTGGTCTTGCCGCAGCCCGAGGGGCCGACCAGCACCAGGAACTCCTTGTCGGCGATCTCCAGGTCGATGCCCCGCACAGCCAGTGTTTCGTCGTAGTACTTGACGATCTTCTTCAGCGTCACAACCGCCATTGCCTGAGCTCCTGTGTCTGCGTCCCTGCTGCCCGTCTCAACCCTTGGTCGCACCGGCCGTCAGACCGGCGATGTAGTAGTCCATCAGGAACGCGTAGATGATCAGCGGCGGCGCCGCCCCCAGCAGCGCTCCGGCCATGATCTGGCCCCAATTGAAGACGTCCCCCTTGATGAGGGTGGTGATGATGCCCACCGGCAGCACCAGCTGATCGGCCGAGGTCGTGAAGGCCAGCGGATACAAAAATTGCGCCCACGACACCGTGAACGCGAAGATGGTCGCCGCGATGATTCCGGGTATGGCCACCGGAATGAAGATTTGAAACAGCGTCTGGGTCCAGCTCGCCCCGTCGATGATCGCGGCCTCGTCGAGTTCCTTGGGGATGCTCGCGAAGTAGCCGATCATGATCCATGTGCAGAACGGCACCGTCAGCGTCGGGTACAGGATGATCAGCACCCACCACTGGTTGATGAGTTCGATGCCGGTCGTGTCCTTGATCCACGCGAACATCTTGAACAGCGGGATGAACAGCAGCGTGTCGGGGATCAGGTAGGTGAGGAACACGCCGGTGGCGAGCGTGGCCGAACCCCAGAACTTCATCCGCGCCAGCGAGAACGCGGCCAGCACGCTGACGATCATCGTGACGGTCACCACGATGATCGAGACGATGGCCGAGTTCCAGAAGAACCGGATGAACACCGGGTCGGTCAGCAGGCCGGTGAAGTTGCTCAAGGTCGGCGAGGCCACGATCCACGGACTGAGGCCGGCCG
>DAONCJ010000479.1:0-3644 GCA_035401985.1 Burkholderiaceae bacterium
AGCCGGATGCCGCTGCGGTGCTTGAGCAGTTCCATTGCCAGATGATTCATGGCGCCATTGCCGCTGGACCCGAACGAGAGTTCTGCCCCGCCCCGGGCCAGCGCCAGAAACTCGGCCATGCTGCGGGCGGGAAAGTCGGCCCGCACGGTGAGGATCAGCGGCGCACGGCCCATCAGGGCCACCGTGTCCAGATCCTTGAGCGCGTCGTAGCGAAGGTTCGGGTACAGGTTGGGCGCGGCCGCAATCAGCGAACTCGATCCGAACAGCAGCGTGTGATCATCATTGGCCCGCACGAACGATTCGACCGCCAGCGTGCCGCCTGCTCCCGGCCGGTTCTCGACCACGAAAGGCGTGCCGTATTGCCGGGTCAGTTCCTCGGCATAGACGCGCGCGGGCACATCGCTGGCGTTGCCGGGCGTGAAGCCGACGATGATCTTCACCGGGCCGGCAGGCCACTTCGCAGAGCGGTCCTGTGCGGACACCGCAAACGGTGACAAGGCAAAACCCGCGAGCAGAGCACGGCGGTTCGGGTGCATGAAGGCGATCTCCGGTTACCGGTGCGAGAGTGGCATGACGGCAGCCAAGGCGCCGTGCCGCCCGCGCCGGAGCCGGTTCACTTTGGCCGAACGGCGTCGGACCCGGGACGGCGATAGGGCCGCAGCGATTCGTCGAGCAGGCGAATGAAACGGTCGCGCTCGCGCCGCAGCGTGTCGATCGGCGCGCCGATCCCGATTGCCATCGGAGGCTGGCTGGGGGGCGTCGGCAGTTCGACGGCGATCACGCCCGCTTCCGGATTGACCGTGCCTTCGGAATACGCATAACCGACGCGGCGGATCTCATCGAGCTGGCGCAGCAGTTCGGCCGGTTCGATGCGATGCCGGGGTTCGACTTCCTCGGCGTTGATCCGGCGCAGCAGGTACAGCACATCGACATCGCGCTGTCGACTGAGCAGGATCTTGCCGACCGAGGCCCGTGCAAGCGGGCGCAGCGAACCGGGCTTGATGTACCACTTGAGCTTCGAATCGGGGCTTTGCAGCAGGTGGATGTACTGGACGTAGGTCTCGTTCTGCATGCCGATGATGACCGTCTCGCCGCACACCTCGCGCAGTTCGTCGACCATGCGCGACAGACTGCTCTGGCTGAACAGCTGGTCGTGCACCCAGCCGCCCAGGAAGGCGAGGCGCAGCGTCGGCACGAACAGTCGCGCATGCCGGTCGTAGTCGAGATAGCCGAGCTTGGTGAGGCTCTTGAGCAGCATCGACGCACTGGATTGCGGGTAGCCGAGCCCGCGGACCACGTCGCTGACCGCCAGTGGGCGGCGGTGTTCAGCAAAGAACTCGAACAGCTCGAGCACCCGCTGGGCCGACTTCACCACCCCATTCATCTGCATGCCCGCCGGAATATCACGGACCTTCGGCAGCTTCTGCCGGGTACTCACACGGTCGGATTCGAGGTCATCACTCATGGAAGGGAGCTGCAGCGCCGCGCTCGAACAGCCGGCATGGGAAAGCTATCGCAGCTGCACATGATCGGACACGGCGCGGCGATCGGCAAGTCGCCACGCTCAGGAGGCGGGATCGCCCACGCGCGCAACGCAGCGCTGATGCCGCTCGTCGACGCGCCGGGCAAACCACTCGGTGGTCAGATCCCGGGTGATCTTGGGGCTCTTGAGCTGGATTCTTGGCACCAGCGCCCGAGGCACCGGCCGGCCCTCCGCCCGGTCGGCGAGCTCAAACACCCGGGCATAGAGGGGCGTGCGGGCAAACTGCGGCGAACCGCCCTGCTCGAGCGCCGATCGGATCGCTTCGGGTCGCTGACCGATCCGCGCGCCGATGACTCTTACAGCGGCCTCGGTCGCCCCGATCGGGGTGTCGCCGGCGGCACCGTGCTGGATCAGGTCGCCGTCCAGGGCCAGAGGCACGCCGGAGACGATGCTGACGGCGTTCTGGAAGGCGGCATTGCGGCTGGCGTGATGGCCCGCATTGAAATCGGCGAACCGGTACAGCGGACGGTCGTAGCTGGCCGGGTAATCGAGCAGATGGGCGATGCCGAAATACAGCCCGCCGCGCCGTGTGAATACTTCGCGCCGGATGTTCTCCGCGCCCGGATACGGATACGGCCGGGTGGCCACATAGGCCTGGGCCCAGGCGATGCTCACCTGCATCGGCCCGCCGGTGCGCACCGGATTGGCGTCCCCGAAGAAGCGCTTTCCCAGGGGCACCATGCCGATGAAGTCCTCGAACACGTCGCTGAGGTCCTTCTCGGTCGTGGCCGAATCAATCCGCTCGCTGTAGCTGCGCCCGTTCGGCGAGGGCAGCAGCAGTGCCGCGCGGACCACCAGACCGGGCACACCGGCGCGTTGCGCCTTGGCATCGATTTCGCGCCAGGCGATGGCCGGCAGTCCCGGCACCGAAGGGTTGGCGCGAAACGACGACTCCTGCTCGATGATGGCAACCACTGCGCATGCGTTCGACGGGTTGACCGGAATCTGGACGGCGGACAAGCCCGCATAGATGTCGGTCGCCCAGCCCTGGCGATCAGTCAGGCCGGGCGGCAGGGCCTTGGCGACCATCGCCCGGGCCTGCGCCGGAGACATGGTGCTGCGCACCGGTACCGGTTCGTCGCTGGCGCAGCCGGCCAGCACGAGGCCGGCGGCCAGCGCGGCACCCAGCCCCCTGGTGCGCGCCACGACGCGATCGAAAGGACTGCCCGGTGCCATGCGCCCGCAGGACTCAGTGCGGATCGCGAACGAATCCGCTGGACCCGCGGCCCGGATCGGATGGCTTGCCGCCCGCCCAGAATCCGGTCTGCCGTTCGATGTCGGCCCGAAGGTCGACGGGCAGCCGGTTCAGCAGCCAGCGGATCGCCAGCGGCACGATGACCACGTCATCCATCACACCGAACAGCGGAATGAAATCCGGAATGAGATCGAGCGGCGAAAAGAGATAGGCGACGATGCCGAGCGCCCCGAGCTTCAGCCACCCCGGAGCGCGCGGATGCCGCAGCGCCATCCACAGCAGTCTCGCGTCTCCGCGCACCACCGTCCAAAGCACAGCAAGCCGTTTCCACATGAGAAGTCTCCCCGTTGGATGTCGAGCCGGCTCCACGCCTGCGCACTTGCCGCACAGGACTTCCCGCCTCATGACGGGGGAGCCGAACCCGACAATGGTCAGCAGTCGTAGTCGGCTTTCGGGACGAATGCTGACATGGGGCAAGGGTAACAGCGGACGCACAACGGCCGGTCGCAATGCCCTGCCCCGGCCACGGCGCGGACCAGAATCAACCGCTCTGCCGGGCGCGGGCCCCTGTGCCCCTCTACCATGCGCCCTGTCACCCCGTTCCGGCGCGCGCTGCCCGCGCTCTCCGACTGATCCAGGAGCCCTTCCGATGAAACGCCGTTTCCTGTCCGTTCTTGCCGCTGCCCTGCTCAGCGGCGCGATTTCAGGACCCGCCGCCGCGCAGACGATCTACCCGAACCGGCCGGTCCGCGTCGTGGTGCCGTATGCACCGGGCGGCGCCACCGACCTGATGGCGCGCATCGTCGCGCAGCGACTTGGCGACATCCTCGGCCAGACCGTCATCATCGAGAACAAGCCGGGCGCCAACTCGGGCATCGGCGCCGAGCAGGTGGCCAAGTCGCCTGC
>DAONCJ010000480.1:0-3642 GCA_035401985.1 Burkholderiaceae bacterium
CATGCGAGGCGAACCACTTCTGGCCGCGGATCACCCAGTGGTCGCCGTCGCGCACGGCCTGCGTCGTGAACACCTTCGGGTCGGCGCCGCCCTGCGGCTCGGTCATCGCGAAGCACGACACGATGTCGTTGTTCAGCAGCGGTTCGAGGTACTTCTTCTTCTGTTCCGGCGTGCCGTAATGGGCAAGGATCTCGGCATTGCCCGAGTCGGGCGCCTGGCATCCGAACACCGAGGGGCCGTACAGCGCACCGCCCAGAATCTCATTGAGCAGCCCCAGCTTGACCTGACCGTAGCCCTGCCCGCCCAGTTCGGGGCCCAGATGGCAGGCCCACATCCCCTGGCGGCGCACCTCCTGCTGCAGCGGCTTCACCAGGGCCGCACGCCGCGGGTTGCGGACATCGGCCGGATGGCCCAGAACGAGCTCGAGCGGTTCCACTTCGTCCTTGACGAACTGGGCGACCCAGTCGAGTTTCGCCTGGTATTCGGGTTCGGTCTCAAAGCCCCAGCTCATGGCGGATTTCCTTCGTGTCGAGTCGTTGGACGATGGCTGCAGTATCGGCAGCATCGGCCGAACGTGCCCGGGGCCCGATTGATTTCCGAGACCATCGAGCCTCTCTGACGTGAAGCCCCCGCCCGCCAGGCCGCGGCGCATCCCTATACTGGGGTTCGCCCGACACGATCAATCAGGATCGGCTCTGCCGGTCCGCAACGCACAGGACACACATGGCCCCCGTACCCAGAGGTGGAACCATTGCCGTCACCGGAGCGGCCGGCTTTGTCGGCGGCTGGGTGGTCAGAGGCCTGCTCGACAGAGGCTATCGGGTGCGCGCCTGCGTCCGCTCGGTCGCCGACACGCCCCGTACCGGCTTCCTGATGGCCATGCCGGGTTACGCCTCCGGACGTCTGACACTGCACTCCGCCGACCTCGACACGCCGGGCTGCTTCGATGAGATCTTCAAGGGCTGCCACGGCGTCGCCCACTTGTCTCATGTCAGCGACTACAAGGACCAGGACTACGTGCGCCGGGTCTGCGAACATGTCATCGGCAGCATCGACCGATCGGACAGCGTCACGCGGGTCGTGGTCACCTCGAGCATCGCCGCCGTCATCTCCGAGATGGACATGCAGGAGCTGGTGCGCCGGCCCGTGTGCTACGAGGACCGCTTCCCGGACGAGCGCAATCCCAAGCGCACGCCCGAGCGCGGCCAGGGCTACTCGATGGGCAAAGTCGTGGCCGAGCGGCTGTTCGCCGAAGCCGCGCAGCGCAGCGGCCGCTGGGACGCGATCACCTGCTGCCCCGGCGACAACGTGGGACCGATCCAGTCGGCACACCAGAAGGACATGGGCCCGTGGCAGCACCTGATCGAACAGATGCTCCTGGGGACATGCCATCAGAACGGCGTCTATCGGCCCTGGATGACCGTCGACGTGCGTGACGACGCGCAATGCCACATCGGTCTGCTCGAAAGCGTGCAGGTGCGCAATGGCGAGCGCTACATCGCCTGGTCCACCGACGCCCGCAAGGTCGAGGACATCTGCGCGGACATCGATCGGCTGCTGCCCGAACTCGGGCACGACACGCCGCCGGTCACCGACGACTTCCCCGAGGGCATCCGCCGCCGCGAAGCCGAGATGCGCAAGATCTGGGCTGGCTGCGACCTGCGCAACGACCGCATCCGGGCTCTGCTCGGCATCCGGTTCCGCCCGCTGGACGACAGCATCCGCGATTGCGTCGAGTCGCTGCTGTCGGTGGCCAAGGTGGTGCCCCGGCTGCGTGAAGGCTTTGCGCCAAAGCTGTAGATGACCGGCACGATCCCACCCGGCTTGCCGCCCGTTGGCCCGCCCGTTGGCCCGCTCACGGGCCCGCCCGATTACGCGCTCGAAGAGCGAACGATCGGGCGTGTGCTCGCCGACAAGGCGCGGCGCATTGCGCAGCGCACGTTCCTGCTTTGGCAAGGCCAAAGCCACACGTACGCCGAGCTCGATGCGATGACCAGCCGCTATGCGAACGGCTTCGCGGCGCTGGGGATCGGCCACGGCGACCATGTCGCGGTGATGCTGCCCAACTGTCCCGAGTTCTACTGGGTCGTCTGGGGCCTGGGCAAGATCGGCGCCGTGGCCGTGCCGCTGAACACGGCGGCCAAGGGCGAGATCCTGCGCTACTTCATCGACCAGTCCGATTCGGTCTGCCTGGTGATCGATGACGAATGGGCCGGGCGGCTGACCACGGTTGCGCCGTTCCTGCCCAAGCTGCGCACCGTGCTGCACCGGGCACCCGAAGGCGCGCCGGCGCTGCCGATCGACAACGCCGCCGTGCGCATCCTGCCGCTGCATGCCGCCGACTCCGGCGATGACACAGCGCCCCCCGTGGACCGCGTGCGCCACGACGACACTCAGCTGATCATCTACACCTCGGGCACGACCGGACCCTCGAAAGGCGTGATGTGCCCGCATTCCCAGAGCCTTTTCGTCGGCCGCCAGATGGCGCTGGATTACGGCTATCGGCCCGACGATGTGCTGTACACCTGTCTGCCGCTGTTCCATGCCAATGCGCTGTTCTATTCGAGCTGCGCGGCACTGTGGGCCGACGCCGCCATCGCGCTGGCGCCCCGCTTCTCGGCCTCGCAGTTCTGGGATGACATCCGCGCGAGCGGCGCGACCCAGTTCAATTCGCTGGGCGCGATGAGCAACATCATCCTGCAGTTGCCGCCCGGTCCGCACGAGCGCGAACATGCGTTGCGCCAGTGCATGGTGGTGCCGATGCAGAAGGCTCTGCTGTCCGAGATCGGCGAACGGTTCGGCGTGCAGGTCACGTCGCTGTTCGCGATGTCCGAGAACTATGCGGTGACGGTGTTCGTGCCGGGCGACCGGCCCGACAAGGCCGGCTCGGCCGGTTCGGCCAGGGGCGCCTCGGAATTGCGCATCGTCGAGGACGACGGCACGGTGCTGGCCGCGGGCCAGGTGGGTGAGATCCAGATGCGACCCCGCTTTGCCGGATCGATGATGAAGGGCTATTACCGGATGCCCGATGAGACCGGGCGGGCCTTCGTCGACGGCTGGTTCTGCACCGGCGACCGGGGCTTCCTCGACGAGGACGGCTATCTCTACTTCGTCGACCGGAAGAAGGAAGCGATCCGGCGGCGCGGCGAGAACATCTCGGCCTACGAGGTCGAGATGATCCTGTCGAAGCATCCGGCAGTGCTCGAGGTCGCCGCCGTGCCGGTGCCCTCGGAACTCAGCGAGGACGAGGTCATGGTGTATGTGGTCCGCAAGCCGGGCAGCACCGTGGCGGCGGCCGAACTGATCCACTTCGCCATCGAACACATGAACTACTACATGGTGCCGCGCTTCATCGATTTCATCGATGCGCTGCCCAAGACGGCGACCGAGAAGATCGAGAAGTACAAGCTCAAGCAGGATGCCGTGTCGAGGCGCGCGTCGCTCTGGGACCGGGAGCGCGAGGGCATCGCCGTTCGACGATAATCGCGCCGATGCGAAACGATCTTTTCAAGGCTCCACGATGATCCGCCGGGCCGCCATCCTGGGCTACGGCGCCGTGCCGGTCGGCAGCCACCAGAAGGCGACAGGCGACGAGGCGGTGCTCGAGCATGATGCGCCGCGGCTGCCGGTCGGGGTCGAGCA
>DAONCJ010000481.1:0-3634 GCA_035401985.1 Burkholderiaceae bacterium
CGAGGTGTCGGCCAGGGTCGCCAGAAAATGCGCGGCCGGCTGCTTCATCTTGAAGGTGACTTCCAGCGGACCGGTGGCCTCGATGCTGGCGATGCTGGCCAGGTCGGCGGCCCAGCGGTAGCGGTTCTTGGGATCCATCAGCCGCTTGAAGTGCTCGACCACCGCGGCGGCATCGAAGGGCGTCTCGTCATGGAATTTGACGCCGCTGCGCAGCTTCAGCTTGAACCAGGTGGCATCGGGCGCGGCTTCGAACTTCTCGGCCAGGTTGGGGATGAGATTGCCCTTGGGGCCGATGTCGAGCAGCGTGTCGTACACCGTGATCCCGGCCTGCTTGTCGTTGAACGACGAGATGGCGAGCGGGTCGAGGCCCTGCAGGTCGCTCTCGAGCGAGATCGACAATGAGCCGCCCCGCATCGGGCTCTGCGCCAAGGCCGCCGAGGCGGATACCGCCAGCGCGAGCGCGAGCGACGACTGCAGGACGGCCGATCGGAGCCGGCCGGAAAAACTCAGATTCACGTGTTGTCTCCGTTGTGTGTCAAGAACCGCTATGGCGCCGTGATCGGCCGCAGTGCGGCCGTTCCGGCTTGCGGGTTATCTGCTTTATACCGTACCAGCGCCTCAGCCTGGAATGCGCACGGGCAGGGAGGTGTAGCCGTGCACGAAGCACGAGGACACCCGCTCCGGCTCGCCGACGACCTCGATGTTCGGAAACCGTGCGAGCGCTTCTTCCCAGAGGATCTGCAGCTGCATCTCGGCCAGACGATTGCCGACGCAGCGGTGGATGCCGAAGCCGAACGAGATGTGCTGACGCGGGCGGGCGCGGTCGACGATGAAGGCGTCGGGGTTCTCGATCGCGTCGCTGTCGCGATTGCCCGAGATGTACCACATCACCACCTTGTCGCCGGCCTTGATCTTCTGCCCGCCGAGTTCGGTGTCGACCAGCGCGGTGCGACGCATGTGCGACAGCGGCGTCTGATAGCGGATGATCTCGGACACGGCGCTGGGGATGAGCTTGCGGTTCTCGCGCAGCTTGGCGTACTGGTCGGGGTTCTGGTTCAGGAACAGCAGTCCGCCGGTGATCGAGTTGCGGGTGGTGTCGTTGCCGCCGACGATCAGCAGCACCAGGTTGCCCAGGAACTCGGTCGGGTTCATGTTCCGGGTGGCCGGGGCATGGGCCATCATCGAGATCAGGTCGGTGCTGGGCGGCAGATTGACGCGCTCGTTCCAGAGGCGGGTGAAATACTTCGCGCAATCCATCAGTTCGGCATCGCGTCGTGCCCAGCCTTCGCTGTCGCCTGGCGTGGGGATCGACGTCGCGGCGTCGGACCAGCGCGTGAGCAGACGCCGGTCCTCGAACGGGAAGTCGAACAGCGTGGCGAGCATCTGGGTGGTCAGCTCGACCGAGACCTTTTCGACCCAGTTGAAGGTTTCGTTGCGCGGCAGGCTTTCGAGGATGGCGACGGCGCGCGAGCGGATCAGCGACTCGAGCTTGGCCAGGTTGGGCGGCGCCACGATGGGGCTGACCGCCATGCGCTGTGCATCGTGCCGGGGCGGGTCCATCGCGATGAAGTTGGGCTTGCGCAGCTGCGGGGGCACCTCGAACAGCGTGATGCCGCCAAGGCTGGACTCGGACGAGTAGATCTGGTGGTTGGTGTCCACCGTGATGATGTCCTTGTACTTCGTCACCGACCAGAAGGCGCCGTGCTGACCTTCGGGAAGGTAGTGGACCGGCGCTTCCCGACGCAGACGCGCCAGGTAGGGCCAGACGGTGTCATTGCGGAACAACTCGCCGTCGGACAAGTCGATCTTGTCCAGCGGAATGGCTTCGGCCTGGGCGCGGGCCTCGTGCATCGAGAGTGCGTTCATGGGGTTCTCCGGGGAAACGCTGTGCTGCGAGCTCAGTGAGCGAGTTCGGTCTTGATGGCTGACAGATCGAATATGGGCGGGCGCGGATTGCGCTGCCAGATCTCCATGTCTTCGTAGCGGTCGCGGTAGGACTCGGGCAGCGACCCGACGCGGCCGGTGTCCAGCCACAGCCGCAGCAGGTAACGGCGGCGATCCTTGTCGGGCCAGTCTTCGTACTTGGTGCGCGAATGCAGCGTGTTGTAGTTGCAGATGAACTGCATGTCGCCGGGCTGCAATTCCATGTCCAGGCGCAGATCGGGATCCTTGCACAGGCTGTCCATCAGGTCGAGTGCCTCGATCTGCGCAGGCGTGAGGCGGGGCAGTTCCTCGAAGCGCTGCGCCGACGTGATGTAGGTGCGGTTGTAGCGGCACAGCAGCCGCTCGCCGCTCCATTCGAAGAATGCGCCGGTGTAGTAGGGCGGCTTGCCCGCGGGCTCCTCGCCGCGCTTGTCCATGTAGAACGGCTGGTACATCAGCTCGAGCAGATCGGGGCGGCGCTCGAGCACCGCGTTGTGCACGGCGGTCGAACTGACGATCCGCGACAGGCCACCGCTGCGGGCCGGATGCACGCACATCAGCCCGACGATGTCTTGCGCGTCGTTGTGGAAGGGCAGCACCAGCTTGGTCTGGTAACCGCGCACATTGGTGTCGGTGCGGAAGTCGACTCCCAGGTCGGTGACATGGCCCAGCAGATCGCCCTGCGCGTTCTGGGCCCGGCCCTCGCCCATGTGGGCGCCCAGGCCCCAGTAGATAAGCGCCGCATCCTGGATGGGGTGGCGCGCGATGTCGAAGCCGCGGACCAGCGTGAAGCCGCGGCCGTCCATGATGTCGTCGACCATCGCGGCGATGCGCGGCGCCAGCGTGGGCAGCGGAAAGTCGGCGGCCTTCAGTTGCGGAATCTGCGCGCCCCGGCTCTTGGCAATGGTCAGCGCGGCCTGCAGCTCGTCGTTGTCGGCGGCGCTGAGCTGGAGGATCCAGTCGGTGGAATGGCGCAGATCGGCGCCCTTCCAGGCACTGGGATGCAGGTAGGGCTTGCGGGGGGTCGGCTGGCTCATGACGATGGGTTTCCTTGCGGGGTGCGTTGCTTCAATCGGGAGAGCGGTTTCAGCACGGCTCGAGCGGGGCAACCCGCTTCACGCCGGCCAGATCGATGCCGCCGGGCCGGCCCTTGGCATTGTTCGACTGCATTCCGTTCTTGGCGGGCAGTGCTGGGCCGTCATCGCAGGACAGCCACAGGCGCAGCAGGTGCCGGCGGCGCTCGGGCTCGGGCCAGTCCTCGTAGGCCGTGCGCGAATGCAGGATCGAGTGGTTCAGCACGAACTGCATGTCGCCGGGGCGAAAGTCCATGTCCAGCCGGATGGCGTCGTCGCTGGCCAGCGCATCGACCATTTCGAGCGCTTCGCTCTGCGCGGCTGTCAGGCGGGGCACCTCGGGAAAGTCCTGGGCCTTCTGGATCATGCTCTGCACCAGGAACGCGATCATGCGGCCCTCGCAGTCCTGGAACAGCGGGATCTGGTAGGTGCGCGCCTGACCGGGGCTCAGTTCACCGACGCGCGAGAACCAGTAGCCGGTCTTCAGCAGCTCGGCCAGGTCGGGGCGCCGGCGCACCATCTCGTTCCAGACGGTGGTCGAGCTGGCCACACGCGACAGGCCGCCCGACTGGCCCGGCCGGATGCACAGCAGACCGACGATGTCGCCGCCGTCGGTGTGAAAGCGCAGCTCGGCCTTG
>DAONCJ010000482.1:0-3631 GCA_035401985.1 Burkholderiaceae bacterium
GTCGGCCTTCATGCCCGGTGCGAGCACGCCGCGGTCGAGCAGCCCGACCGCGCGCGCGTTGTCCGACGTCAGCTTCTTGACCAGCTGCTCGACCGGACGGCGGCCATGCGAACGGTCGCGACCCCAGTGCGCGAGCAGATAGGTCGGGAAGCTCGCGTCCGAGATGATGCTGACGTGGGCGCCACCGTCGCCCAGACCCAGCAGCGTGTGCGGGCTGTCGATCATGTCGCCGCAGGCGTCGAGATTGCCGTACGCGTAGTTGGCGAAGGGCGCGAGCAGGAAGTTGCGGCCGTCTTTCTCGAGCAGCAGGTCGTAGGCCAGTTCGGCGGGCAAGCGGCCTTCGCGTGCTGCCTGCGCGGCGATCGAGCTGGACAGGGGCGGCTCGTAATCGGGCGGATCGCCCAGCGGGAACACGCGGTCGAACGCACTGAGCCGGCGCTGGAAGGGATCCTTGCTGGCGGCCAATTCGGTGGCCTGCGCAATGACGCGGGCACGGAACTCGGGCTGGCGCATGCGGGCGACTCGGTCCGCCAGCGGCAGCGCCGCGATCTCGCGATAGGCCGCGGTGGTGATGAACGGGTTGCGGCTGCCCTGAAGGCTGAGCAGAACGCCCACGGGACGCGGGGCCACCTGGGCGCGGATCGCCAGGCCATCCGCTGCGGCCGCCTGCGTCAGCTCGAGCTTGTGGCGCCAGTCGTCCGGCGCAACGGTGTGGCGCTGCGCCAGCGAATACGAAAGCGGACGTCCCGATTCCTTGACCAGTCGCCGCACCATCTCGAACTCGGTGTCTGTGTCCGGGGTGTTCCAGTCGGAGATGTATTCGAGCACGCCTTTGCCGGCATCCTTCAGGCCCATGGCGATCGCCATCAGCTCGGCCTCGTTGGCGCGCAGTGAAGGCGTCGGATCCCCTTTCAGGGTGCGGTGGTTGAGCGTGCGCGAGGTCGAAAAACCGATCGCGCCGGCACGGATCGCCTCGCCGGCCAGGCGGCGCATCGTCGTGAGGTCGCTCTCGTTCGCTTCTTCGAGCCTGACCGCGCGATCGCCCATCACGTAGACCCGCAAGGCACCGTGGGGCAGCTGGGCGCAGATGTCGATGTCGCGCGGGCGCTGGTCGAGCGTGTCGAGGTAGTCGCCGAAGCTTTCCCAGTTCCAGTTCAGGCCTTCATGCAGCACGGCGCCGGGGATGTCCTCGATGCCTTCCATCAGCTCGATCAGCTTCTGGCGGTCGTCGCGTCGAACGGGTGCGAAACCGACGCCGCAGTTGCCCATCACCGCAGTGGTGACGCCATGCCAGCTCGAGGGCTGCATGCGGCTGTCCCACACGGCCTGGCCGTCGTAGTGCGTGTGCACATCCACGAAGCCCGGGGTGACGAGCATGCCGCGCGCGTCGATCTCCTCGTCGGCGCCGCCAAGGCCCGTGCCGACCGCAGCGATGCGGCCGTCCTTGATTGCAACGTCCGCCTCGCGGTGGGCCGAACCGGTGCCGTCGACGACGGTGCCGCCGCGAATGAGAAGGTCGAATTTGTCAGCCATGGCTGCGTCTCCTGGGTTGAACTGGCATCAGATCCGGTTCCCGAGAGTGCGGGCTTCGATGAAGCGAAGATCCGCAGGAGGGCCGGCGAGTCAGGTGGCCACTCTGAACGAGCGGCGGGCGAAGTTTGGTGTCCGAAACCGCTTCTTCTAAAACGTGGCGGTCGAATGGATCCTAGGTTTCAGCGCAAAACACTGTCAATTCGCGGCACGCGAATATGGACGCGCTTTGGAACGGCGCGCCGATGGAGTGCGCCCCTCGCCGCCAATTCGGCTGCTTGCGAGACAGCCACTGACGAACCGGCGAGCAAGACCCGCCAGGCAGCCCTCATCACTCGGCCCGACCGAACGCCCCCGCGCTGCGCCATTGCTGCAGTTCGTCGTCGCTTGCGCCAAGCAAGGTTCGCATCGTCTCGTCCGTGTGCTGCCCCAGTCGGGCCGATGCCGCTGGCGGCAGACGATCCGCGCCGTGGATCCGCAACGGCGAATCGGCGATCGCGATGCGGCCGAACTGCGGATGGTCGAACCATTCGAGGAACTTGCGCTCGTGCATGTGTGGATCGTTCGTCACTTCCATGACATCGCGAACCGGCGCGTGCGGCACCTTGTGGCGATCGAGCGCTTCGCAGGCCTCGGCGCGCGTCAGGTCGCGCAGCCATGCCGAGACCACCTCGTCCGTCTCGGCAATGTGCCGCACACGATTGAGCTTGTTGTTGAAACGCGTGTCGCTCGCCAGGTCCTGGCGGCCCATCGCGGCCAGCAGGCTGGTCCAGTGGCTGTCCTTCACCCCGATGATGGCGACATAGCCATCCTTCACGGCATAGACGTTGTAGGGCGCGGCCGAACGTCCGCCATGCTGATTGCCGGTGCGCGGGGGCACCTGGTCGAAGTCGTAAAGGAACGTGAGGTTCGAAGCCATCGTCGGATACACCGACTCCTGCATCGCGACCTCGACCAGTCGTCCTTGTCCGGTGAAGTGACGTTCATAAAGCGCGGTGACCACCCCCGCGTACAGATGGATGCCGCTCATGAAGTCGACGACCGCGGGCCCGGCCTTCACCGGCGGGCCGTCCTCGAAACCGGTCACGCTCATCATGCCGGAGGACGCCTGCACCGTGACGTCCATCGCCTGCCGGTCGCGGTCGGGGCCCGACAGACCGAAGCCCGAGCCCGAGGCATAGACGAGCCGCGGATTGATCTGATGCAGCACCTCCCAGCCGACACCGAGCCGGTCCATGACGCCTGGCGCAAAGTTCTCCAGCAGCACATCGGCCTTTGCGACGAGACGCTTGAGCAGTTGCCGGCCGACCTCGGACTTCAGATCGAGCGTGATGCATTTCTTGTGGCCATTGAGCATCGCGAAGGGCACGCCCGAACCCTTGCTCACCGCTTCGCGCTGGCGCACCGGCTCGCCGCCCGGCGGTTCGATCTTGATCACGTCGGCGCCAGCCTTGGCCATCAGATAGGTGGCGTACGGCCCCTGATACACCTGGCCGAAGTCCAGCACCAGCAGGCCGTCGAGCGGGCGGTTGCGTCGTTCCATGGGTCTTCCCTTTCGTTGTCGTCCAGCCGCCGGATGCGGGCGGGGCGCCCTGAGGCTTCGGGACCGATTGTGGTCCTCACCTTCGTCACAGGAACAGTGCGGAATTCCAATCTACGGAATAGTCGTGTGTCGGCACCGATCAGCCATGCCGCGTGAGGAAGTGCTGATCCAGGCACTGCACACCAACGTGACGGACGCCGCGGTGCTCCGGAAGATCATGGTTCACAACCCGGTGGCGCTGTACGGCTTCACGCCAGCGTAGGCTGCCTCCAGGGCGTCAGCGATCCGCCTCTGGCGCGTCGGGCGCAGAAGCGCCCGCTTACCGGCGCTTGCGCGAACGCAGATCGATCATCCCGGACATCGTCCTGAAGTCGGCATCCGGCGGAAAGATCTGATGCTTCTGGATCTTCTGGGTCGACGTGGTGGGCAGCTCGTCGGTCAGCCAGATCCACCCCGGCGCCTTGAAGTAGGCCAGCTCACTGCGGCAGAACTCGAACAGCGTGTTGACGGCGGTCTGGGGATCGGCCCTGCCCTGCCCGGTCAGCACGATGCAGGCAA
>DAONCJ010000483.1:0-3623 GCA_035401985.1 Burkholderiaceae bacterium
GCCTCGTCGCCCAGCGAGGCCGGCACGATGAACAGATTGGGCGGCGCGCCGATCAGGCCGACGCCCGAAAAATCGGCCGCCTTCCAGCGCACGCCCTGAGCCAGCAGCGGATTGGTGGCCAGAAACGGCGCCACCATCAGCAGCGTGTAGCCATCGGCCGGCGCGCGCGCAACCGCCTCGGTGCCGATGTTGGCATTGGCCCCCGGACGTGCTTCGACCACGATCGGCTGCCGCAGGCCGATGGACATCTTCTCGGCCACCGTGCGGGCGACGATATCGACCACACCGCCTGCGGGATAGGGCACGATCAGGCGGATCGGCTTGTTCGGATAGGCGCCGTCCTGGGCCCGTGCCCACGGACTCAGCGCGGGCGTGCTGGCAGCGGCCAGCAGCAATGCACGTCGTCGCATCAATTCTCCTTGGTGTCCCACCAAGGATAGCTGGAGGGCATGCCGGTGGACACCTTGCCCGGGAAGTTCGGCTTGCGCTTCTCGATGAAGGCTTTCACTCCCTCGGTCACGTCGGGACCGGCGCCCAGTTCACGTGACATCGGCACATCGACCTGGCGGATCCGCATCGGATCGGGCTCGGACATGAAGCGCCACAGCAGCTGGCGCGTGAGGGCGATCGACACCGGCGCGGTTTCCTCGACGATCTCGCGGGCGATCTCGCGCGCCCTGGGCAGCAGGTCCTCGGGCGCCAGCACTTCGCCGACCAGCCCTCCTTCGAGCACTTCCTGGGCGTTGAGCAGGCGCCCGGAGTAACACCAGCGCAAGGCCTGCTGCAGCCCCACCAATCGGGGCAGGAACCAGGCGCTGCCCGCTTCGGGAACCAGCCCGCGACGCGCGAACACGAATCCGATGCGGGCGTTGCTGGCGGCCAGTCGGATGTCCATTGGCAGCGTCAGGGTGATGCCAACGCCGACAGCCGCTCCATTGATCGCCGCGATCGACGGCTTGCGGCAGCGGTAGATGCTTTCGACGAAATTGCCGGGAGTCTTCTGGCCGCTGGACTCGCCGAACATGACCGACGCGCCGGCGCCGAAGCTGCTGTCGCCGCCCGAGATGTCGGCGCCGGCGCAGAAGGCGCGCCCGGCGCCGGTGACGATGATCACGCGGACCGCGTCGTCGGCATCGGCGCGATCAAACGCGGCCGCCAGTTCGCGGCCCATCTGGGCGGTGTAGGCGTTGAGCTTGTCCGGACGGTTCAGGGTGACCGTGAGAACGGAGTCTTCGAGCTGACAGCTGATGTGTTCGTCCATGGCTTTCCTCAGGGCAATGCGGGATGCCCCTCAGTCTGCCGCCTGGCGGCCCGCCGGATGCATCGTCGAAAGCGAGGATTGGACCCGGCAGGCGTCCAGGCGCGATCAACCGGAACGGCTGAATCGGCTTTTTCGCGGATTTCAGCCGCTTTGCGCGGGTCCGGCGCGCAGGCGGGCGATCAGGCGCTGGGCGCTTTGTTCCGCGCTGAGCGCCGATTCCAGCGGATGCCGACACAGCCCGGCATGCGCGTAGTTGATGTTCTCGTATAGTTCAGCGACCCTGGGATGCGCCTTGAGCATCGCATCCAGGTCGGGGCCCGGCTCGGCCTGCGCCAGAGCATGGGTCAGACGATCCGTCACCCAGCGGTGCTGATCGGCGCCGATCGGTCCGGGCAGGTGCTCGAGTTTTTCCAGCAGATAAGCCAGAGTGAGAATGACCGGAGGTTGCTTGCTGCGGATTTCCTGGTTCGAGACGGTCATGAATTGCTTTCCATAATGGGTTGACTGTCCCTGCCACAGTTGAGGGCGAAGGCCGGTCCTTCAAGCCCCCGCCACGGAGTCGATGACGATGAACCTGCAATTGAACGACGAACAGAAAATGCTGCGCGACAGCGCAACGCGGTGGGTCGCAGCGCAGTCTGCTGGCGCCAGCCACGGCGCGCCCTCCGAAAGCGGCGCACGACGCGAACGATGGGCTGCCATGGCCGGCTTCGGCTGGCTGGCCATGACGCTGCCGGCCGAGCATGACGGACTCGACCAGGGGCTGGGCGAAGCCTGCGTGCTGGCCGAGGCCCTGGGTGCCGGCCCGCTGGCCGACCCTTACCTCGGCGCCATCGTTCAGGCGGCCGAATTGATTTCGGCCACGGGCAGTGCCGAACAGCGGCGCCGCTGGCTGCCGGCGATCGGCAGCGGCGCCTTGGTGGTGGTTCCGGCCGACATCGAGCGCGGCGCGCCAGGTGGCTGGGCTCATCTGCAGACCCGCGCCAGGCGCGACGGAACGGGATGGCGCCTCGATGGCCGCAAGAGTGTCGTTCCCGCTGGCGACCAGGCCGACGCCTGGCTGGTCAGCGCGCGCGACGACGCCGGTGCCTGCCTGTGCTTTCTGGTGCCCCGCGCAACGCCCGGCGTGCAGGTGCAGGCCTTCGAAAGCGTCGATGGCGCGGGCGCCGGTGCGCTGAGCTTCGAGGCGGTGACGCTCGATGCCGATGCGCTGCTGGCAGGCGCCGATGCCGCCGCGCTGCAGCGCGCCTTCGATCGTGCCGCCATCGCAGCCTGCGCCGAGTCGGTCGGCGCGATGCAGGCGATGCTCGCCGCCACGGTCGAGTACACGCGCACGCGCCAGCAGTTCGGCAAACCCCTGGCGGCCAACCAGGTGCTGCGTCACCGGATGGCCGACATGTCGGTGGCCTGTGATGAGGCGCGTTCGATGACCATCGGCGCCATCCAGCAGTTCGAGCAGGCCGATGCCCAGGGCGACGCCATGGCACGCACGCTGGCCGCCAGCGCGGTCCGCGCCAAGGTGGCCGCGGCCGCCCGGCGCGTGGCCGAGGAAGCCATCCAGTTGCATGGCGGCATGGGCGTCACGGAAGAACTGAACATGGGCCGGTATCTGCGCCGGCTGATCGCGCTGGAAGCCACTTATGGCGGGGCCGAAACGCATCTGCGCCGCCATGCCACGCTGCGCACCAGCCAGCGGGCCGGAGCCGGCATCGCGCTGGACAACGGCCAGCCCGAGATGGCTGCGCTGAGCGGTTTTCGCGACGAGGTGCGCGCCTTCCTGGCCGAGCACCTCACGCCCGATCTGGTGCGCGCCGCACGACTGAACACCTCCGTGTTCTCCGAACCCGACATCGCGCTGCGCTGGCAGCGGGCGCTGTACCAGCGCGGCTGGGTCGCGCCGGCATGGCCGGTCGAATATGGCGGCACCGGCTGGTCGCTGGCGCAGCGCTGGATCTTCGAGACCGAATGCGCGGTCGCCGGCGCGCCAGCGATGTCGCCGCTGGGGCTGCGGATGGCCGGGCCGGTGATCATGCGATTCGGCACGCCCGAGCAGAAGGCCCATTACCTGCCGCGCATCCTCGCGGGTGACGACTACTGGTGCCAGGGCTATTCCGAGCCCGGCTCGGGCTCCGATCTGGCCTCGCTGAAGACGCGGGCCCGGCGCGAGCAGGACGTGTACGTCATCAATGGCTCGAAGATCTGGACGACCCATGCGCACATGGCCAACCGGATGTTCGCGCTGGTGCGCACCGGCGAAGACGGGGCGCGCAAGCAGGACGGCATCAGCTTCCTGCTTATCGACATGGCCACGCCCGGCATCACGGTGCGCCCGATCCGCAGCGCCAGCGGCGATCACGAGGTC
>DAONCJ010000484.1:0-3619 GCA_035401985.1 Burkholderiaceae bacterium
AGCTGATCGCGCAGGGATCGCCGTCGGCCATTCGCGACGACCCCCGGGTGGCCGAGGTGTACTTCGGCAGCGGACGCCTGGTGCGGGCCGCGGCAGGGCTGACGCCATGACGACGCCGCTGCTCGAGGTGAGAGGCCTGCGCGCCTGGTATGGCCGCGCGCAGATCGTGTTCGATGTCGACCTGCAGGTGGGTGCCGGCGAGGTGGTGGCGCTGATGGGCCGCAATGGCGCCGGCAAGAGCACCACCATGAAGGCGATCATGGGCCTGCTCGATCGCACGGAAGGAAGCGTGCGCTTCGAGGGTGCCGAGATCCGCGGCGAGCCGCCCTACCGGATCAGCCGCCGGGGCCTTGGCTGGGTGCCCGAGGACCGGCGCGTGTTCACCGACCTGACCGTGCTCGAGAACCTCGAGGTCGGACGTCGCGAACCGCGGGCCGGTGCGCCGCAATGGACCCCGCAGCGCCTGTTCGAGCTGTTTCCGAATCTGGGCGAGATGCCGGGCCGACCGGGCGGACGGATGAGCGGCGGCGAGCAGCAGATGCTGACCGTGGCGCGCACGCTGATGGGCAATCCGCGGCTGGTGATGCTGGACGAGCCCTCCGAAGGCGTGGCCCCGCTGATCGTGGAGCAGATGGCCGACATGATCGACACGTTGAAGCGGCAGGGATTGTCGGTGCTGCTGTCCGAACAGAACCTGCCCTTTGCCTCGGCCGTCAGCGATCGCGCCTATGTGCTCGAAAAGGGTCAGGTCCGATTCGCCGGCACGATGGCCGAATTGCAGAAGGACGAAACCGTTCGCCGTCAGTACCTGACGGTCTGAACCCAATCCACGGCTGCGCGCGCATTCGCCGCGCCGGCAAGATGCTTCAGGAGACGACGATGGCGACAGTGGCAGGCGTTGAACTTTCCGGCAAGGTGGTGATCCGGAACATCGGACTGATGCTCTCCGGGGACATCGACCGACCCATCCTCGACGCGGACACTCTCGTGGTGCAGGACGGCGTCATCACGCAGATCGGGCGTGCCGCGGATGCGACACCGAACAGCCCCGCCGTCTGATCGATGTGAAGGGCACCGCGATCGCCCCTGGCCTGATCGACTCGCACGTTCATCCGGTGTTCGGCGACTGGACGCCGCGGCAGAACCAGCTGGGCTGGATCGAATCCTGCCTGCATGGTGGCGTGACGACGATGATCTCCGCAGGCGAGGTGCATCTGCCCGGCCGCCCGAAGGACATCGTCGGCGTCAAGGCGCTGGCGATCACCGCGCAGCGCGCCTTCGATGGCATGCGCGCGGCGGGTGTCGGTGGCGGCGCGAAGGTGCTGGCCGGTGCGCCGGTGATCGAGCAGGGCATGGTCGAACAGGATTTCGCCGAGATGGCGGCGGCCGGTGTGCGCCTGCTCGGCGAGATCGGCCTGGGGTCGGTGAAGGCCGGCTATGAGGCGCGGACCATGGTGGACTGGGCGCGCAAGCATGGCATCCAGAGCACCATTCACACCGGTGGCCCATCGATTCCGGGGTCGGGGCTGATCGACGAGCACGTCGTGCTCGAGGCCGATGCCGACGTGATCGGCCATGTCAACGGCGGGCATACGTCGCTGTCGTACAAGGCGGTGTGCACGCTGTGCGAAAAGAGCTCGCGTGCGCTCGAGATCGTGCACAACGGCAATGAACGCATCGCGATCCTGACCGCGCGCCATGCGATCGAACTGAAGTGTCCGCACCGGGTGATTCTGGGCACCGACTCGCCGGCGGGCTCGGGAGTGCAGCCGCTGGGGATCTTGCGCATGATCGCGCTGCTTTCCTCGCTGGCCGACATACCGGCCGAGATCGTGATCGGGTTTGCGACCGGCAACACGGCCCGCATGCGGGCGCTGCCGCAGGGCCTGATCGAGGTCGGCCGCCCGGCGGACTTCGTCTTCATGGATCGCGCCCAGCACAGCGCCGGCAAGGACCTGCTCGAGAGCATCCGCCTGGGCGACATCCCCGGAGTGGGCATGGTGATGATCGATGGACTGGTGCGCTGCCAGCGCAGCCGCAACACGCCGCCCGCGCACGAGGTGCCGGTGATCGTGACGTGAAGCCGGCCGCCCTCGCGAAGACGCGCGTTCGCGACGCCGAAGCCACCCGCGCCCGCATCCTGAAGGCGGCGGTGCGCGAGTTTGCACGCCACGGCTTCGCCGGTGCGCGGGGTGAACGGGTGGCCCGGGCGGCGCGCTCTTCCGAGCGGATGGTCTACTACTACTTCACGAACAAGGAAGGTCTGTTCCGTGCGGCGCTCGAGACCGTGTACGCGTCGCTGCGCGATGCCGAGCGTGCCTTGCGTCTGGACGACCAGGACCCGCTGGCGGCGCTCGAATCGTTCTGCCGGTTCGTCTGGGATTACTACCTGAAGCATCCCGAGTTCATCGGCCTGGTCAACACCGAGAACCTGCAGCAGGCGCGCCATCTTCGCCGCTCGCCACGGCTGGGCGAGCTGGTCTCGCCGGTGGTCGGGCTGCTGGCCGAACTGCTGGATCGCGGCCGGCGCGAAGGCGTCATCCGCGCGGATCTTGATCCTGCGCAGCTTTATGTGTCGATCGCATCGCTGGGCTACTTCTATCTGTCTAACCAGCACACGCTGTCCGCGGTGCTCGGGCGCGAGCTGCTCGCCCCGGACCATCTGCAGGCCCATTGGCGCAGCGCCGCCGAAATGATCCGCCGCTATGTCGCGGTGCCGGAAACACTCATTCAAGCGCAGTGATTACCCATGTGGGCCCGAACACTGTAGGCTGTGTCCATGCCCCCGTGGTTTCGGGGCAACGGGCAAGGCCGTCGGGTTCGGTGTCAGGGCACGGGAGATCGAGATGAGTTCGGATGCGAAGCGCAAACCCTCACGGGCGGCCAGCAACATGAATTCGATGGCCGCACTCACGGATCGGCATGCCAAGCGCATGCTGACCGGCCGAGTCGAATCGACCCCCTCCGACTATGCCGATCGAAGTTCCAGCCTTGCCATGCAGCGCATCGGGCTGGCTCGGCGCGCGCTCGAGGAACGCCAGGTGCTGCGCGAACTCGGATTGCTCGATCCCTGACCCAGCCATCGGCTTGCCGGGTTTTCCCCAGCACCTGTGGATAAGGGACTGAGTAAATCCACGCATCGCCAATGCTGGAGCGGCTCCCGGGCCCTTTGCCGCAATTCAGGGCAGCGTGCTCTGTGGATCAGTCGAACAAGGGCAGCGTGCCCGATACGTTGTGCGCCTGCGGTTCGCTCACCGTGAGCGCGCCCGACGATCCGGTCTTCTGAAGGGTGCCGGCGCGCACGCCGAGCAGGCGCAGGCGCCGGTCCAGTGGGACGCGCTTCAGGCATTCGCCCGCATGGCGTCGAATCTGCGAGGCGTCGCTGGTCGGGTGCACCAGCGTGGTGTCGCGCGTCACGGTCTTGAAATCATCGAAGCGCAGCTTCAGCCCGATCGAGCGGGCGACGTAGCCCTTGCCCTGCAGGTCGCCGGCCAGGCGCACGCACAGGTCCGTGAAGATCGCCGACAGCGCCGCGCGGTCGCGCACTGCGTCCAGGTCGCGTTCGAAGGTCGTCTCGCGGCTGATCGATTTCGGTTCGCTGAAGGTGACGACGGCGCGC
>DAONCJ010000485.1:0-3618 GCA_035401985.1 Burkholderiaceae bacterium
AAGGTGAAGCGGGTGCTCGACAGCGCGGGTGCCGAGCCTGCTGCCGACTGGCGCGAGATGACCCGGCTGATCCGCGAGGAGGGGCCGCTCGTCAAGGCGATGGTGACCGAGCTTGGGGTGAAGCTGGATTGATGCAACGGCCGCGGCCGGCTCGATTGGGTCAGCCGTTCAGACTCGCCCGAATCGCGGCGATGTGCGCCTCGCGCACCGACAGCTTGTTGGCCGCATAGGCTGCGCCGGGCAGTTTGGCCAGCACGCGCGCGTGTTCGAGCGCGGTGTTTTTCAGCTGATCCGGTGCGACGACCCTGTCGAGAAAGCCGGCCTCCCGGGCGCTCGCCGGATCGAACAGCTGGCCTTGCACCATGGCGGCCGTGATATGGCAGGGGGACAACCGTGCGCGCCCCAGCTCCAGGCCAAACACCGGCAGCTTCATCCCGATCGCGGTTTCGTTCAGACCGATCTTGAACTCGCCCGCGATGCCAATGCGAGTATCCGAGGCCAGCAGCAGAAAGCCGCCGGCCGCGACCGCGTGTCCGGTGCAGGCGGCGATCACCGGCTGGGGGTGACAGAACACCCGCAGCAACATGCGTGCGCCCTTGGCGACGAGCGACCTGGTCGCCTCGGGGCCTTTCTGGAACTCCTTCAGGTCGAAGCCGCCCGAGAAAACCCCGGGTCGCCCGAGGATGACCACCGCCTTGGCTTCGGCGCTGGCGCGATCCAGGCAGGCTTCGAAAGCCTCGACGAACGCGTTGCCTACGGCGTTAGCCTTGCCGTCGTCAATGGCCAGGAGTGCGACATCATCGGTGCAGGTGTATTCGATCATGATTGTCATTCGTCGCGCTGAAGCGCAAGTATGTGCCATACCGCATTCAAAACCGGCAGTGCGCGGGTGAATTCAGGGCCGAGGCGGCTCGCCTGGTAACTCGCCGCTCGCGGCTTGCGCCGGCGCCGCCTTTGTCCGCGCGCCGTAGACATCGGCCAGGCGGACTTTACCGAAGCCCTGCGCGTAGGGCGACAGTATCTTCAGCGTGACCGCAACGTACTCGAACTTCCAGCCGTCGGCGCATCGCAGGTATCGATCGTCGTAGCGCGCCGACATCCAGTAGGCCTCTTCACCGTCCTGCAGTGCATAGACCATCGGCTGCCACAGATACCAGCTGCCGGTGGCGCGATCGCCAGCGACCTCGATCACCGGGTTGGTCACCATGTGCAGCGCAAACGGCACTCTCGAGGAAGAGCCGCGAAAGAACCTGCGAATCGCCTCGCGACCCCGATGGATACCCATCGGCCCGCCGTCCCACACCGCGTCTTCTGTGAACAACCCGGCCAGCCGGTCGGCGTCGTAGCCTGCGTCGCAGTGGCCGCAGTAGGTGTGTTTGAGCTGCTTGATGGCTTCCACATCGGCAAGCCACCGAAGCAGGCGCAGCGCTTCAGCATCGATCATTGACAGCCCCTTTTCAACCACTCCAGATGTCGGTACAGGCGTTGTTCGGGCCGATGGGAACACATGGCTCAGCGCGCCCCTGATCCCTTCTTCCCCTCCGCGGCCTCCTTGCGCACATTGTCCAGCGTCTTCTGGATGTACGCCCGCGCCTCCTTCGCCGGCACGAAGCTGTCCGGTGCGGCCCATTCGTTCTTCAGATAGGTCTTGTATTCATCGCTGGCCGCCATCTTCGCGAGCGCGTTGGCGATGACCTGCACGCGCGCCGGATCTGTGCCCGCCTTCATGAAGATCCAGCGGATCTGCGGTGTCCAGATGTTGTAGCCCAGCTCCTTCGCGGTGGGGACATCCTTGAACAGCGGGAAGCGCTGCTCGGTCAGCGACAGCAGCGGGCGGATCTTGTTCGATTCGATGAACGACTTCACGTCGCCCGCCTGTTCGTACAGCAGATCGCCATGGCCACCGAGGATCGAGGTGTAGCGTTCGGCCGGCTTGCCGACCGGCACCACGTTCAGCGAGATGCCCTTGGAGAGCAGGTAGTCGGTGTGCACCTCGTCGATGATGCCCAGTCCCGCCATGAAGATGGAAATGGAGCCGGGCTTGGCCTTCGCCTCGCGCTCGACGTCGGCCCAGGACTTGAAGCGGCTTTCGCTGGCGACGAATATCGCGCCCGGCTGGTTGATCAGCACGCCCAGCGGAGTGAAGTCGTCAAGCTTCCACTTCGGCGCGTCGCCGCCGATCAGCGCATAGAAGTCGCCGGTGACCACCACCGAATATCCGTCGGCTGGTTTGCCGAGCAGGCGCTGCACGCCGATTGTGCCGCTGGCGCCCGGCAGGTTCACCACCGGCACCGCCACTTTCAATTCGGCCTCGAGGAACTTCGAGACCATCCGGCCGGTGATGTCCGATCCGCCGCCCGGGCCCCAGGGCACGATGACCTCGACGGCCTTGGACGGATAGGTTTCGGTCTGGGCGCCTGCGAGCGCCGTGCTTGCAGCGATTGCCGCACCCAGCGCCCATCGCGCTGCCCATGAAAAACTGAAAGTGGCGCCAATCTTCATCGATGATTTCCTTAGGATGGTTGTGCGGGCCCGGGCTTGTGCCGGGTCGTTGAGTCGAATGTTCAAGTTCATGCGGGCACGCTTGCTCCCGCGCCGAGGTGGCGCGACACGGGCACCGTGCCGCCGATCTGCGTGCGATGCATGATGCGGCGCGACATCGGGTCGAAGGCATCGCGGTGATGCATCGTGCAGCGGTTGTCCCAGAGGATCAGGTCGCCCACGCGCCACTCCTGATACCAGTGCAGTGCCGGGTTGGTGCAGTGGGCCCACAGGGCGTCGAGCAGGCGCTCGCTTTCAGCGACCTCGAGTCCGACGAGGTAGGCATTGCGCCGGCGGCCCAGGAACAGGCAGTCGCGCCCCGTGTCGGGATGCGTGATCACCAGTGGATGCCGGGCACCGGGCGCCTGGCGCACATCGGTCACCTCGGCATAGTCGCCGCGGCGTCCGCCGACGCTGTTGGTGCTCGCATCGTGCACGCACATCAGCGTGGTCGCGCGCGCCTTCAGATCGGCGGGCAGGGTCTCGTAGGCCATGTACATGTTGCAAAAGCCGGTGGCTCCGCCCGCGGGAGGAATCTCCAGCGAATACAGGGCGCTCGCCATCGGTGGCACCGGGTTGTACGACATGTCGGTGTGCCACAGCGCCTCGGCGTTGCCGAGGTCGCCGATCGGCTTGCCGTCGACCACGACGTTGGAGATCACGGTCACATAGTCGCTGCCCACGTTGACCCGCACACCCTTGCTGTACGTGGGTGCCTTGTCCAGTGGGCCGAGCATCGCCGAGAAGCGCTCGAGGTCGGGATCACTGAGCTTCTGCCCGCGAAATCGCAGCACCAGGTGCTTCGACCATGCGTCCTTGATCGCGGCGAGCCCCGCCTTGTCCAGCGGCTGCGAAAGGTCCACGCCTTCGATGTCCGCACCCAGCGCCTTGCCGGAAGGACGGACCGTGATGTCTGCAGTCATGACTTGCCTCCTCGATGATGGAAAAATCCGTAGCGCGCGAGCTTGTCTTCGTCGAGCGTTGCACCCAGGCCCGGCCCTGCGGGCAGGGGCAGCGTGCCCTTGGTCAGGTCGAGCTTGGTGGTGACGATATCGTCGCTTGTCTTCAACGGGCCGA
>DAONCJ010000486.1:0-3604 GCA_035401985.1 Burkholderiaceae bacterium
CGGACCGGCCGTGGACGGAATGGCAGAAGCTGCGTGATGCGAGCCGCACCCCGCTGGCGGCCGGCGAGAACGTGGCCGGCGAGGCCGCCTTCGACGCCCTGATCGCCGCCCGCGCGCTGGGCGTGGTGCAGCCAGACATCGCCAAGTGGGGCGGCATCTCGGGCACCTGGCCGGTCGTGCGCCGGGTGCGCGAAGCCGGACTGCGCTACTGCCCGCACTTCCTGGGTGCCGGTGTAGGGCTGCTGCACTCGGCGCATCTGCTGGCCGCTGCGGGAGGTGACGGACTGCTCGAAATCGACGCCAATCCGAACCCGCTGCGCAGCCTGACCTGCGGCACGATGGGAACGGTAGCGCAGGGCAGGATCCGCCTGGGCGAGGCGCCCGGCATCGGAGTGGACGTCGATATCGACGCGCTGCGGGCGGTCTGCGCGGCGCGCTGAACGGCTCACAGGTGCGGGACGCGCGGTTGCGCTGAACGGCTCACTGCCGCGGGACCGGGGAGGCGCTGAACGGCTCACGGCCGCGGGACTGGGGAAGTCCCTTGCCCGCTCCCGGCGTCCGATGGCGCGGAACCGGACATTGGTCCGCTTCAGGGTTCGCCGCCTTCTGGTAAGGTTTCTGCGGCAGTGCAGCATCCGCGCCGCCGGGGGGCCATGGCCCGTCTCGGCATGCCGCGCGGCCATGCCCGCACCGTGACCCCCAACGCCTTGCCCGAGCCACACCATGCATACGATCGATTCCGTCGTCCTCGGTCTGCCCGAGGTCGCGAACCAGGAAGTCTTCCACACCGATCACGACCTCGGCTGGGTCCTGCCGCCGCCCGAAGCGCGCGAACGCGTGCACACACGTTCGATCGTCTGCCGGGGATTTCGCCGCAGCGACGGCCTGTTCGACATCGAAGGCCGCTTCATCGACACGCGTCCCTTCGCCTATCACAGCGAATCGCGCGGCGAGACGCCCGCCGGCCGCGCGCTGCATCACATGCAGGTGCGCCTGACCATCGACAGCGAACGCGTGATCCGCGAGCTGGTCTCGGCGATGCCGGCGACGCCACACTGGAGCTGCCCCGAGGTCAACCGCAACTTCCAGCGCCTGGTGGGCGTGTCGATCGCCAAAGGCTTCAAGCAGGTCCTGCGCGAACGGCTCGGCCGCATCGAGGCCTGCACGCACATGATCGGCCTGCTGGAGGCGATGGCCGCGGCCGCGCTGCAGACCTTCTCGTCGGCCACCCACGCCCCCCGCCCGGGCAGCGCGTCGCGGCCGGCCCGGGTCTGGAAGATCGATGCGCTGATCGACACCTGTTACGCCTATCGCCGTGACGGCCCGATGCTTGAGGAGCGTGCCCGGCGCGCCACGGTGACCGGAGAAGGCTCGTGAGGCGCGACGCCTGGCGGCTGCAGCGCGAGTCGTATCCGCTGAAGGGCGAATGCCAGCCGCGCTACACCGATGTCGACATCTGGCAGCACCTGAACAATGCCGCGCTGATCTCGATGCACGGCGAGGCGATGCAGCAGGCGCTGCGCAGCGTATTGGGACCCGAGTCCTGGCGCACCGGCGTGCCGGCACCCGCCTGCGCCGCACTCGCCACCGACTTTCTCGCCGAGGGACAGTATCCGGGTCCGCTGACCTGGGGGGCTCGGGTGATGGGCTGGGAAGCGGCGGGATTGCGCGTCGCCAGCGCGCTGTTTCAGAACGGCCGCTGCATCGGATTGCACGAGGCAACAGTCTGCGGCTGGGAGGATGGCCGGCCCGCAGGCCTCGGTGACGAAGCCGCGACGGCGCTGCGTGCGGCGGATGTCCCGGGAGCCGACTCGGCCGCGTCGCCGCCGACCGAGCAGCCGCGCACGGCGAGCGCACTCACCGCCTTCCCCTGGCTCACCACCTTGCCAGCGCGCTTCGCCGACAGCGACGCCCGTCGGCTGGCCAGCGACCAGTGGCTCGCGCGCTGTGCCGAACAGGTGCGGGTCGAGTTCCTGGATCAGGTGCTGTCAGGCAGGCCGCGCGGCGTCGGCGGCATGATGGTGGCCCACGTCGGACTGCGCTGGCATCGCCGCGTCGCGCCCGGCGCGCAGGCCGAGGCCGGCTGCGGCGTGGCCCATCTGGGCGAGCGCTCGGTGGCCCTGCGCACCTCGATCATCGATCGCGATCAGTGCGTGGCCACCTGCGAGTCGGTGATGGTGTCGATCGACACGACGACCCGGCGCAGCGCAGCGCTGCCCGAGGGGATTCGCGATCGGCTGCTGCCGTTCCGGCTGCAGGCGGACAAGGGACCGGTCACCGCGGGCTGATTCACCGGCACGCAGGGCCTGCCGCTGATCGACCGCCGCCATCAGCAGGCGGGCGTTCGGCGGCGCGCAGGCTCCTGCGACGGCGGCTGGACTCAGCGGCGCGGCGCGGCGCCCAGCAGCGCCATCAGTTCAGCCCCCTGGGCCAGCCGGATCTGGTGGCGCGCCGCATAGGCGCGCGCCTGGTCGGTGATCTCGCCGGTCGTCAGATAGACCCCGTCGTGCACGTCACGCGCCTCGCGCGCGGCCTGCAGCGCTTCCAGCGGCTCCTGGCCGGTGCGCGCGGCCTTCCAGCGCCGGCAGCTCACCAGCGCCGTGCGCGATGCGCGCTCGACCAGGAAGTCGGCCGCCGCGCCCTTGAGCCGCGTCACTGTGTAGCCCTCGCGGCGGTAGCCGTCGGCGACCGCCGCCGAAAACGCCTCCCAGGTCATGGCACGCGCGCTCTCGACAGTGCGCGCGATGCGCGACTCGCTGGGCGCACGCAGCTGCCGCCAGCCGGCCATCGCGGCGATCACCAGAAAGGGCAGCGGCATGAACATCGCGTAGACCGCCGGAATGAACAGGCGGGCCAGCGCGAACATCCCGCCGGCCACCAGCAGGCTGATCCACCAGGGCGATCGCAGCAGCACCGCGAACAGGGAGTTGGGCGACATCTTGAACTTCATGACGGCCTGCCCCTCAACGATCCGTGTTCCGCAGCACGCTCGGCTCGCCGGTGCTGCCCCGGTTCACGCCCGGACGCTGCATCAGCACATTGCCCGCGCCGGTGCCGAACAGCGCGATGCCCTGCGCGATGCGCCCGCCGTCGGCGACGATCGTCTCGCCCGTGATGAAGGCGGCGTCGTCGGAGCACAGAAACGCGGCGACTGCGGCGATGTTCTCTGGCTCACCATGGTCGGGCCAGGGCTGCGGCGGCAGCACCGACTGGATCTTTTCGGGTCGGCCGCGATGCAGCAGCGGCGTCATGATGGTGCCCGGGGCTACGCTGTTGACGCGGATCCGGTGCTCGGCGAGTTCCACCGCCAGGCTGCGGGTCAGGCTGACCACCGCTGCCTTGGCCGCCGAATACGCATGCGATCCGGCGCCGCCCGAGAGCCCGGCGATCGACGCCGTGGCGACCAGCGCGCCGCCCTCGCCATGCCGGCGGATCGCCTGCGAACAGTGCTTGGCGCCGAGGAACACCCCGCGCACCAGCACATGGAAGGTGTAGTCCCAGTCTTCCACCGAGGTCTCGGCAATCGGCCCGAAGGCGCCGCCCACGCCGGCATTGAGAAAGGCGAAGTCAAGCCGGCCGAAGCGCGACAGGGCGACCTCGACCA
>DAONCJ010000487.1:0-3604 GCA_035401985.1 Burkholderiaceae bacterium
CGGGCCATGCGGCTTCTACGCACCCGCCGGCCCAGCGCCGCCGGCAGCACATCGGCGATCTCCTCGACACGCGGATGCAGGAACTCGTCGATCTCCATCACCTGACCCGGCAGCAATCCCACCTCGCTGGCCACCCTGGCCAGCCGCGTCGGGCGGGTCTTGAGATCGGCGACGCGGATGGTGTCCTCGTAGGTCATCCACAGCACCAGATGCCGCATCAGCTCGTCGAGCCAGTCGGCCGGCAGTTGCCGCGCACCGGCGGACCCCGCATGCAGCCGCTGTGCGAAGGGGCGCAGGCACGCAAGGTACTCGCTGGCGTAATCCACGTCCTGATAGTCAGCCAGCCGCCTGAGCGCATGCACGGCCGTGGCGTGCAGCGCCGCCGGCAGCATGTCGCGTGCCTCGCCGACGACGCGCGACAGCGCCGGACCGTGCGAAGGCATCTCGTCCGGCGCAGGCGCCGCGGCCGCCGGAGCACCAGCCGCCGGAGCACCAGCCGAAAATTCGCCGCCGGGCTCACCCCGCGCGCCCGCCGCCTGGGTCGGCAAATCGCCAGCCTTCCCCTCGTCGGCCAGACGCAGCCGCTGCGCGCAGTCGTATCCGGCCTCGAAGGCGGTCAGGCTGGTGCGCACGCCCACCCCGGCGCGGCGGACCGCCTCGACGAAGGCCTCGCGCGCGAACGGCAGCCGACCCGTGGCCGCCACCGCACCGAACAGGGTGGCGCTGATGACGCTGTCGCTGGCCTGCGCCAGGGCCGCGAAATCGCTCAGCACGCAGGTGCGCGCGGCCGCCTGACAGGCCCTGATCAGGCGCGCCGAATCGGCCCGGCCATCGCCCATCGCCATCTTCTCGGTCATCGAATAGATGCGGTGGGTCGACGCGACCAGCGTCGTGCGGTCGGGCGTCACCAGACCGCGCTGCACCGCCCGGCCGGCCTCCATCAGCTCGGAGGCGATGGCGAGGTCGATCTCGCCCGACGTCGGCATCATCGCGAGCACCGGCAGGCGGCCACGCGCCTGCGGCAGGTTCGCCGGGAACATCTCGAGGTAGTAGATCGTCGCGCCGGTGCGCTGCGCCACGCCGGGCACCGAGGTGGTCTGCGCATGCCATCCGGCGTGCTCGGCGAGGTCGACCAGCCAGTCGGCCAGCACGCCGCCGCCTTCGCCGCCCAGCGCGACGATGGCGATGGTGATCGGCCGGGCGGCGCCCGCCGTCGCGCCGTCACCGGCGGTCACGGACGGGGCCATGACCGCCTGCGTCATCCGTGCACCGCCCTCAGGCGTGCCTGGCCGCGCCGCGACAGCCAGTCGACCACCCAGGCCCCGAGCCGGGCCCGGAATCGATCCCAGCCGCCGGGGTTGCTGACGATGCTGGCGCGATGAAACGACGGACACAGCACCGCCGCATGCGACACCTCGCCGCACAGCCCGCAGCCCACGCAGCTGTCGAGCACGGTGGCGACCGGATCGCGGCGCAGTGGATCGGGGTTCTCGCGGATCGACAGCGACGGACAGCCCGACAACCGGATGCAGGAGTGGTCGCCGGTGCAGGTGTCGGCATCGACGCCGAAGCGCTCGCGCACCGTGCGCTCGCCGGCCTCGACGCGCGCGCGGGCGGCCGGCTTCTCGCGCCGCTGGCGGTTGAGCATGCATTCGCTGCTGGCGACAATGACCTTCGGGCCGGGTTCGGCGGTGGTCAGCGCTTCGCGAAACGTGTCGCGCATGCCGGCCACATCGTAGGTCCGGCTGATCGAGCGCACCCAGTTCACGCCGACCCCGCGGACCGCCTGCTCGATGCCATGGCGGGTCGAACGCAGCGGATTCTGGGCCCGCGACGACAGCAGGTCCTGGCCGCCCGTGGCGGCGCTGTAGCTGTTGTCGACCACCACCAGCACGTTGTCGGTGCGATTGAAGACGGCATTGCCCACGCCGCTGGTCAAGCCGTTGTGCCAGAAGCCGCCGTCGCCCATGAAGCTCAGGGTCCGGCGAGTGGTATCGCGGCTGTTCAGCGCCGCCGCACCGGCCCAGCCCAGGCCGTAGCCCATGGTCGTGGCGCCGATGTCGAAGGGTGGAAGAATGGAGAACAGATGGCAGCCGATGTCGGCGCTGACATGATGCGGGCCCAGTTCGCGCTCGACCAGCTTGAGTGCCGTGAAGATCGGCCGCTCGGGGCAGCCGGTGCAGAACGACGGCGGGCGCGCATGAACGTGCGGGTCGGCCTGCTGCAGGATTTCCTCGCGCGCCGATGGTTCGGCACCCGGCAGCGCCGGACTGCGATCGCGCGCCGCCTCGACCACCACCGCCGGCATCGCGGTGTGCGCGGCCGCCGGCATCGTGCGGCCTTCGAGCCAGTGCGGTGCATACCGGCGCACAAACCGCACGACTCCCTTCAGCAATATTGCGCCCGTCAGCTCGCCGGCCAGCGGCAGCATGTCCTTGCCATGAACGCGCGTGGGCGAGTCGCTCTTGCGAAGGATCGAGTCGATGTTCTGCTCGATGAACGCCGGTTGCCCTTCCTCGACCAGCAGCACGCCGCGCTTGCCCTCGCAAAAGCTGCGCAGCTCATCGTCGACCAGCGGATAGGTGACGTTCAGTACATACAGCGGAACCTGGCTCTCGCCGTACGCATCGCACAGGTCCAGCAGCTGCAGCGCGCGGATCACCGCGTTGTACATGCCGCCCTGGAGCACGATGCCGAAGTCCTGCGCGCGCTCGGCGAAGCGCTCGTTCATGCCGTGTTCGGCGATGAACTTCTGTGCGGCCGGCCAGCGTTCGGAGACCTTCTCCTGCTCGTGCAGGAAGCTGGCCGGCGGCAGCACGATGCGGTTCACATCGCGCCGCGGCTGCTCGATCGCATCCTTCAGCGTGAACGTCGGCCGCACGTTGTCCTTGGCGATGAAGCGGCCGTGCACATGACAGGCGCGGATCCGCAATTCGAGCATCACCGGCGTGCGCGTGGCTTCCGACAGCTCGAAGCCCTGCTCGACCATGGCAACGATGCTGGGCAGATTGGGCCGCGGGTCGAGCAGCCACACCTGCGACTTCATCGCGAAGGCGTGCGAGCGTTCCTGCATGATGCTCGAGCCCTCGCCGTAGTCCTCGCCGACGATCAGCATCGCGCCGCCGGTGACGCCGCCCGAGGCGAGATTGGCCAGGGCGTCGGAGGCCACGTTGGTGCCGACCGTCGACTTGAACGTGACCGCGCCGCGCAACGGATAGTGGACCGAGGCGGCCAGCGTCGCGGTGGCGGTGGCTTCGCTGGCGCTGTGCTCGAAGTGCACGCCCAGATCGGACAGGATGTCGTTGGCGTCGGTCAGCACGTCCATCAGGTGCGAGATGGGCGCCCCCTGATAGCCGGCCACATAGGCCACGCCTGCCTGCAGCAGGGCCTTGGTCACCGCGAGGATGCCCTCGCCGCGGAACTCCTCGCCGGCGGCCAGCGTGAGCTTGCCGACCTCGCTCTTGAACGAACGCTCCGCCACTGGCGCGGCCCCTCGTTGTCATCGATGAAAAGACAGGGTTAGAATTTCACGACTAAATATTTCAGATGTCAAGCGACCGTCGATGGGCAGCGCAGGTTACGAGGATGTGGTGATCACGACGCC
>DAONCJ010000488.1:0-3603 GCA_035401985.1 Burkholderiaceae bacterium
GCCAGCTGTCGGTGCGCGACTGGGCCCGGGTCGGGGCAGACACCAAAAGGACAAGCGTGGCAGCCAGCGCGAACGCCAGCGCCCGAGAGGGTCGGATCATGAGATTTCCAGCGGAAAAACAGTTCAGCCGATGATACCGCGCGGGTCCGGCGGCCGCCGGACGGGCGTTCAGCGCGGAGGCGGCCACTGGCCGATATCGGCCGGGCATTCCCATTCGAGCAGTTCCGCCAATCGCCGCACCACCCAGCCGGCTTCGGGTTCGCTGACCGGCGCAGCCTCGGTCAGCAGGCCCTGATGGCAGCGCACCAGGACATCGGACTCGGCGATGCCCAGATCGAACAGCATCGCCTTGGCGTGCTCGGTCATCAGGCAGGCGAGGTCTTCGCAGAAGTCGTGGCGCTCGGCCAGGGTCTCGCGCGATTCCATCGGCCGGGTGCGTCCGCGCGGCACGAACAGCGCAACGAACGAGGCCGGCAGCGGGGTCTGGTTTTCATCGGTCATCGGGACATGATGCCGCAATCCCTCCCCGCCCTGGCCGCTGTCACGGGGACAGCGGCCGCAGGACATCGGTCAGTCGACCTTCGCCCCCGAGGCCTTGACCACCGGACCCCAGCGCCTGAGCTCATCCTGGATCGATGCAGCCATCTGCTCGGGCGTGCCGCCGACCATCTCGTAGCCCTGCTCGTTCACGCGCCGGATGAAGTCGGGCGCGCGGGTCGCCTTCATGCCTTCGGCATTGAGGCGCGCAACGATCTCCCGTGGCGTGCCGGCCGGCAGCGACAGGCCGAACCAGGCCGTCGCCTCGTAGCCGGCCAGGCCCGCCTCGGCCATCGTCGGCAGATCGGGCAGCGCGGGTGAGCGCTTCGGCCCCGTGGTGGCCAGGGCGCGCAGCTTGCCGGCGCGGATCTGATTGATCGCCGACGGGATGTTGTCGAACATCAGATGCACCTGCCCGCCGATCAGATCGGTAAGCGCCGGACCGCTGCCCTTGTAGGGCACGTGCACGATGTCCAGGCCCGCCATCTGCTTGAACATTTCGCCCGACAGGTGAATGGTCGACCCGTTGCCGCTGGACGCGTAGGTGAGCTTGCCCGGCTGCGACTTGGCCAGCGCGATGAGTTCAGCGACCGAGTTGGCCTTGACAGCGGGATTGACCACCAGCACGTTGGCCAGCCCTGCCAGCACGATCACCGGCACGAGGTCCTTGTTCGGGTCGTAGCTGAGCTTCGAATACAGGAACGGGGTGATGCCGTGCAGGCTGCTCGGGGAGACCAGCATCGTGTAGCCATCAGGCGCCGAGCGGGCGACCATTTCGGCCCCGACATTGCCCCCGGCGCCCGGACGGTTGTCCACCGTCACCGGCACGCCCAGCGTCTTGGACAGTTCGGCCGCCGCCGCCCGTCCGATGATGTCCGTTGCGCCGCCCGCCGCGTACGGCACGACCAGCCGGATCGGCTTGTTCGGGAAGGCCTGGGCCATGGCCGCGCCAGGCGTCAGAGCCGCCAGGGCCAGGCCGGTCAGCAGCGTCCGCCGGGTGAGTTTTTTCATCTGTGTCATCTCCGTTGCGTGTGTCGTGTTTGTTTGAAAGGCAGGCACCCTGCAGCAAGGCCTTCCGGAGCGAGGGCCCCGGTCCGCGTCGCCGCCCGCGCCGGTCCGAGAGTGTCGGCACTAATCGGTCCGGTGGCAACAATGGCCGTATCATCGTCCGAACCCGGGCATGCGCCGCGCGGCCCGTTCACCTTCCCTTGCGTTCTGCCTTCCTTCCTGATGCCCGCCATGTCCCACGTTCAATATCAGGTCGTCGATCACATTGCCGAGATCCTGCTCGACCGTGCACCGGTCAACGCAGTGGTCGAACCGATGATCGATGCGTTGCTGGACTGTCTTCATCAGGCGCGGCACGACGCCAACGTGCGCGCGGTCATCATCGGCAGTGCGACGCCAGGGCAGTTCTGCGCGGGCCTGGACATCAAGGCCTTCGCCGGCAGCAGCGCCGAGTCGACCCACGATCTCCTCGAAAAGCTGTATTCACGGGTGAACGACGCGCAGTACCACCTGGGCAAGCCGTCGATTGCCGCGGTGGCCGGGGCCGCGCGCGGCGCCGGCATGACGCTGGCGATTTCCTGCGACCTGATCGTGGCCGAGGCGTCGGCCAGCTTCGGTTATCCCGAGATCGATGTCGGCCTCATTCCGGCGATCCACTTCGCTCATCTGCACCGCGTGGTCGGCAAGCACCGTGCGTTCGACCTGCTGTTCACCGGGCGGCGCTTCTCGACGCAGGAAGCGTACGAGCTGGGACTGGTCAGCCGGCGGGTGGACGACGGCACTGCGCTGGCCGCAGCGCGCGAGCTCGCCCGCGTGCTGGCGGGCAAGGCCCCGACCATCATGCGCATGGGGCGGGCGGCCTTCGTGCGGGAGTGCGACTCCGATTACCGCCGGGGCGTGGCCGCCGCCGTCGAGAATTTCTGCAGTCTGGCCGGCACCGAAGAAGCGCGTGAAGGTGTCCGCGCGTTCATCGAAAAACGCCCGCCGTCCTGGCGTACCGGCTAGGCGCGACACGGCGCGGGCTCTGTTCGGCACCCACTCCGATGCCTGATCCTTCCGGTCTCCATGCCCGCCGTCGTGCGCTTCTCGCGCGACTGGCAGCCGGTGGGGCAGGTATGGTGGCGGCGGACACGATCCGGGCCGAGCCGGCGAAGCCGATGCCCGGCGTGGCAGCCCGCCCGATCGGCGCGAGCGGCGAGACCCTCCCGGCCGTCGGCCTGGGCAGCTGGATCACCTTCAACGTCGGCAACGACCGGGCGGCGCGCGCTGCCTGCGCGGATGTGGTGCGGGCCTTCTTCGAGGCGGGCGGCCGGATGATCGACTCGTCGCCGATGTACGGATCGGCACAAGCGGTCATCGGTGAAGCGCTCGCGCGGATCGGGCCGGGCGCGCCGGTGTTCGCGGCCGACAAGGTGTGGATTTCATCCGGTGCGCGGGGGCCTGAGCAGATCGAGGAGTCACGCCGGCTGTGGAAGCTGCCCCGCTTCGATCTGCTGCAGGTCCACAACCTGCTCGGCTGGGAGGCGCATCTGCCCACGCTGTTCGCCATGAGGGCGGCCGGCCGGCTGCGCTACGTCGGCATCACGACATCCGAAGGGCGACGCCACCGCGAGATCGAAGCGATCATGCGCAGCCAGCCGATCGACTTTGTGCAGATCAGCTACAACCTGCTCGATCGCGAGGTGGAGGAACGCATCCTGCCACTGGCTCGCGAGCGCGGCATCGCGGTGATCGTCAATCGTCCGTTCCGCGAGGGCGCGCTGCTGCGCAGCCTCCCGCTTGCCGGCATTCCACTGCTCCTGGTCGGTCCCGCGAGCTTCCGCTCCGAGCGGCTGCGCCGCGACTTCCACGCGCTGACAGCGATGTCCGGGGTGCAGTGGGTCGGTGGAGTGCCGCGCGAACAGGTGGCGAGCTACCTTCGGGCGATCGATGTCGGGGTGACCCCGTACGCTGACACGGCATTCAACCGGCGAAGTTACCCGTTGAAGACGGTCGAGTATCTTGCCGCCGGCGTGCCCGTTGTATCCTCGACGGCGCCGCCACTCGAGGATTTCGACC
>DAONCJ010000489.1:0-3580 GCA_035401985.1 Burkholderiaceae bacterium
CAGCGAGATCGACACCGGAACCAGCCGACCGCTCTTGTGCACGGCCCGCAGCACCGGGCGCTCGCCCATCGTCTTCGGCGTGCCTTCGCGGTGATACTGCGCGACCATCGCGTCATGGCGATCGCGCGACTCGGGCGGCACGAGCATCGACAACGATCTGCCAACGATTTCGTCGGGCGCGTAGCCCAGCAGGCTCTGTACGGCCGGGTTCACATAGGTGACGACGCCGTGGCCGTCGAAGATCAGCACTGCGTCCGGGAGAATGCCAAGCAGGTCGACCAGTGCGGGTGGAAGAGCGCCGGCCGCGTTCATCATGCCGCCCGGCGCGCGGCGGCCCAGCCCAGCCGCGCACGGGCCAGTCGCAATCGGCGTTCCAGATCGTTCAGCGTCAGTCGCAGATCGTCGGTGGCTGCGCCCAGACGTCCGCGACGAACCGACGGCGCCCGGACCTGCCTATCGAACAGACTCAGATGCGGATCGGTGAGCACCATGCGGTTCAATCCCATGCCATGCGGCTCGAGCAGCGTGTTCAGTTCGGCGAATCGTTCGAGCAGGTCGAGACGCGTCTGCTGATAGGCCAGTTCACATACCCGCCGTCGGGCCGACACGGTGAAGATCCCTGTGAAGAACAGTTCCGTGTCGCTGCTGCGCGGTTCCAGAACGATCAGGCGCGCATCCGGGTGGGTGCTGCTGTACTTCTCCAGTCCGGTGGTCATCCGCGAGCGGATCGCCGTGCGGATGGACTGCGACAGGATCACCGTGAGGCCGGCCTTCGCGATCACGCCCGGCCGGGTGGCAGCCCCGCTGTTGAACGGCACCAGCGGATTGATGCAGAACAGCAGCTTGACGCCTTCGTTCAGCGCCACCGACGCGTGCAGTGTCTTGTTCAGTGCACCGTCGACGAAATAGCGCTGGCCGATGCGCACTGGCGCGAAGATTCCCGGTACGGCCGATGATGCGATCACGGCGCGCGAGATCGGCACATCGTCGAACCCCCGAGCCCCGAACTCGACCGGCTGACCGGTGTCGATGTCGGTGGCGACGATGCGCAGCCGCGAGGGCAGCCGGCGGAAATCGTCGCTGCCGTGTTCGGCGGCAAAGAGCTGCCTGAGGGTGCGCTCGGCCGCGCTGGCGTCGAGCACGCCGGCCGGCAAGGTGCGGGCGATTTTCTCCAGCGCTTCCCACAGGGAGGCGCTCAGGCCCCTGCGGCCGCTGATGACCGCCGACTGCAGCGCCAGGCGTGCCACCCGCGGGGCCGCGCCGAGCGCCTTCCACCACAGGCTGGCCGACGGTTGCAACATGGCGGCCGGGTCCAGCGCGGGATCGCTGTCGTCGATGAACAGCCGCACCATGTGCTGCGGCGTCTTGCCGTTGGCAAGCCCGGCTGCGATGAACGCGCCGGCGCTCACGCCGACATAGGAGTCGAGGCCGTTCAGATCGAGGCCGTCGACCGCCTCGTCGAGCGCGGTCAGCACGCCCAGTTCGTATGCGGCTCCGAGGAAACCGCCGCCGGCCAGCGCAAGTCCCACCGGCTGACGACGCCGCCCTGCCGGTGAACGCGTGGCCGTCATCGGTCAGCCTCGTTGCCCGGGCCGGTCACTCGGCGGCGGGTGCTGCCGCTGCCTGCTCGGGCGCCACGGCCGCGGCTTTGCGGGCGCGCGGCATGCGAGTCCGCGCGGGTGCTGCCGCTTCGGCGGCTCCGCTCGCATCGGCCGGCCGACCCAGCCCGTTGCGTACCCGCGCCGGCTTGGCGGATCCACCCTTCGCCGCACTGCCTGCCTTCTTGGGCGCGGCCGCCTTTGCAGACGATTTCGCCGATGCCTTCGCTCCCGCGGGGGACTTCGACTTGGCCGGGGCCTTCGCCGCTTTGCCTTTGGCGGCGCCCGCCTTCGATGCGCCCTTGCGTGCCGTCGCGCCGCGCGCGGGCACTTTGCCGCCCACCGACTCGACCGCGCTGGTGAGGTCGTCGATGCGAGCGACCAGGGCCTGCACGTCCTTGCGAGTAGGCACGCCGAGACGCTCGAGCGCCCGCGACACGCGGTCCTCGAAGACCTGCTCAAGCTTGTCCCAGGACTCGTTGGCGCGGCTGCTGATCTGGCTCTTCACTTCGTTGACCTTTCCGGACATGTCGCCGATGCGCTCTTCGGCCATGGCCTTCGTCCTGGACTGCAGATTCAGTCCTTCACGCACCAGCGTCTCGAATGCCTTCGTCGGCTCCTTGCGGGCCTTTGCGAATGCGCCAAGACCGGCCAGCCAGATCTTTTCGGCCGACTCGCGAATCGCGCTGGCCAACTGGCCGTTCTCTTCCTTGTTCTCTGCGGCTGCCTTGATCTTCTTGACCATGATCGTTCCTTGTATCGAATGAGTCGGACACTCCGACACGTTGTGGAAAGCAAGACTCAGTGTATGTCCGCAGCGCTAGAGACCGGGCACTAAAACGCGTGGCGCGATGCATCGGCGCACGCTGACGTGCACGTACTTGCCGCAGCGCCGCCCTGATGCAATCATCGCCGACGCCCGGGCGGCCATCGGATGCGACCCGCCGGCATCACATCGACGCCAAGTCAGACACAGGGGACCTTTCTCATGACCTATTTCATCACCGGCGCCACCGGCTTCATCGGCAAACGCCTTGTTCGCAAGCTGCTTGCCCGCCGGGGGTCGGTCGTGCATTTCCTGGTGCGCGACGCGTCGCCTGAACGTCTGGCCCCCTTGTACGAATACTGGGGCGTCGACGACAAGCGTGCGGTGCCGGTGACGGGCGACATCTCCAAGCCCGGCCTGGGGCTCAAGCCGGCCGAGCGCAAGGCGCTGTCCGGAAAAATCCGCCACTTCTATCACCTGGCGGCGCTCTACGACTTGAGCGCCGATGCGACCGAGCAGATCGTCGTCAACGTCGAAGGCACGCGCAACGTGGTCGCCTTCGCCAACGACATCAAGGCCGGCTGCTTTCACCACGTCAGTTCTATCGCCGCAGCCGGGCTGTTCGAGGGCGTCTGGCGCGAGGACATGTTCGAGGAGGCCGAGGGCCTCGACCATCCGTACTTCGCAACCAAGCACGAGTCCGAGCGCATCGTGCGCAAGGAGTGCAAGGTGCCGTATCGGGTTTACCGCCCGGGGTCGGTCGTCGGCGATTCGCAGACTGGCGAGATGGACAAGATCGACGGGCCCTACTACTTCTTCAAGCTGATCCAGCGCATGCGCCAGCTGCTGCCGCCATGGATGCCCACCATCGGCATCGAAGGGGGGCGGATCAACATCGTGCCGGTCGACTTCGTCGTCGACGCGATGGACCACATCTCGCATGCCAAGGATCTCGACGGGCGCTGCTTTCACCTGGTCGATCCCGACCCTATGCGCGTCGGCGACGTGCTGAACACCTTCGCGCAGGCCGCGCATGCGCCGTCGATGACCTTGCGCGTGAATGCGGCGCTGCTCGGGTTCATTCCTCGCGGCGTCAAGAAGAGCCTGATGGCGCTGACGCCGGTTCGCCGCATCCGCAATGCGGTCATGAAGGACCTCGGACTGCCCGAGGACATCCTGCAGTTCGTCAACTATCCGACGCGCTTCGACTGCCGCG
>DAONCJ010000490.1:0-3571 GCA_035401985.1 Burkholderiaceae bacterium
CCGCTCCAGCGCTCCTTCTGGATCGGCTTGCCCGGTTCGCTCAGCGCCGCGCGGTCGATCACTTCTGCGGCGCCCAGGCCTTTCAGGTAGTCGGCCTCCGCCGCACGGCCCGTCGAGGCGACGACCTTGTAGCCGCGCCCGGCCAGCAGCGCAATCGCCACGCTGCCCACTCCGCCCGCGGCGCCGGTCACGAGCACCTCGCCGTCGCCCGGTTTGACCCCGTCCCGATCCAGCGCCATCACGCACAGCATGGCGGTGTAGCCGGCCGTGCCGATCGCCATCGCGTCGCGCTCGGTCAGCGAGCCGGGCAGCGGCACCAGCCCGTGGCCCTTGAGGCGGGCCTTGCCGGCCAGGCAGCCCCAATGCGTTTCACCGACGCCCCAGCCGTTGAGCACCACCCGATCGCCGGCCTTGAAGTCGGCGTGCGTGCTCGACTCGACCGTGCCGGCACCGTCGATGCCCGGGACCATCGGCCACTTGCGCACCACTGGCGACCGGTTGGTGATGGCCAGGCCATCCTTGAAGTTGATCGTCGACCAGCCGATACGCACGACCACGTCGCCGTCCGCCGCATTGGCTGCGAGTGCCGCGTCGTCCAGTTCACGCACGCCGGCCACAAAGCCGGCGTCGCCCTTTTCCAGCAGGATTCCTTGAAACATGCCTGTCTTTCTCCGTTGTCTCGGATGCGGCCCATTGCCGCGCTCCGTGGTTGTTCCCGTATGCCGATGCCGCCCGGCTATTTTGGCCGCATGTCGATCACTCGCCGCGCCTTGCCGACCGAGCGCTCGATGGCGCCCGCCGCTTCGACCTTCACCGTTGCATTCACCCCGATATAGGACTTGATCGCATGGGCGAGGGCGGTCTGCGCGCCCAGGGCGCCGGACGCATCGGTGTGCGAATCCGCCTTCAGTTCGACCCTCACCGTCAGCGTGTCCAGCGGCCCCTCCTTGTGGAGTTCGCACACGTAATGCGGCGCGAGATTGGGCCGCTGCAGGATCAGTTCCTCGATCTGCGAGGGAAACACATTGACCCCGCGCACGATCATCATGTCGTCCGCCCGCCCGGTGATCTTCTGCATGCGCCGCATCGTGCGCGCGCTGCCGGGCAGCAGGCGGGACAGGTCGCGCGTGCGGTAACGCACGATCGGGAGCGCTTCCTTGGTCAGCGAGGTGAACACCAGTTCGCCCGGTTCACCGTCGGCAACCGGCTCGCCAGTCTCGGGACTGATGACTTCCGGGTAGAAGTGGTCTTCCCAGATTGTCGGGCCGTCCTTGGTCTCGGCACATTCGTTCGCCACACCTGGTCCCATCACTTCAGACAGGCCGTAGATGTCGACCGCCTCGATTGCCAGCCGCTGCTCGATCTCCCGGCGCATTTCATTGGTCCAGGGCTCGGCGCCGAAGATGCCGAGCCGCAGGCTGCAGTCGCGCGGATCCAGTCCCTGCCGCTCGAACTCGTCGGCGATGGCCAGCATGTAGCTGGGCGTCACCATGATGATGTCGGGCTTGAAGTCGCGCATCAGCAGGACCTGCTTCTCGGTCTGGCCGCCGCCGAAGGGCACCACCGTCAGCCCGAGTCGCTCCGCGCCGTAATGGGCGCCCAGTCCGCCGGTGAACAGGCCGTACCCATAGCTGACATGCACCATGTCGCCTGCACGTGCGCCCGCCGCGCGGATCGAGCGCGCCACCACGTGCGCCCAGGTGTCGATGTCGCGCTGCGTGTATCCGACAACGGTCGGCTTGCCGGTGGTGCCGCTGGAGGCATGGATCCGGACCACCCGTTCACGCGGCACTGCAAACATGCCGAAAGGGTAGGTGTCGCGAAGATCTGCCTTCGTCGTGAAAGGGAAATGACGGAGATCCGAGAGGCTCAGCAGGTCGTCCGGATGCACGCCGGCCTTGTCGAACTTGGCGCGATAGTGCTCGACGTTCTCATAGGCGTGCCGCAGAGACCACTTCAGGCGGGACAACTGCAGGGCCCGCAATTCATCGATGCTGGCGGTTTCGATCGGTTCGAGCGCCAGGCCGCCATGCGACAAGGCCTCGGCGGAAGCAGCAATGCGAGTCATGTCGGCGCTCCAGGAAGATGCTCGCCCTTGACGGTGGCCGACCGGCCGCGGAACAGGGCGACGCGACGGCCGTTCTGATCCGTCACGGTCACGTCGTAGAACCCCGTTCGGCCGGCCAGATGCTGTTCGACGCCTTCAGCCACCAGCACATCGCCTTGCTGAGGCGGCGCGACAAACTCGATCTGAGCGCCCGCCGCAACCGCGCGCTGGTTATGGCTGTTGCAGGCAAACGCGAATGTCGAGTCGGCAAGCAGGAACATGTAGCCGCCGTGGCAGGTGCCCAGGCCGTTCAGGAAGTCCGGACGCACCGTCATGCGCAATCGTGCATAGCCCGGCCGCACTTCCAGCAGTTCCATTCCCAGTGCCTGCGAGGCCGCATCGGCGACCCACATCGCAATGGCCACCGGTGAAACCTTGTCGGGCTCCGGCACCCCTGGCTGCGCAGGCGAACTCATCGCGCATCGCCTCCTGCGCCGGATTGTCCGAGATCGTTGTCCATGGCCATACAGTGGGGTCGTCCGAGGGCCGGTCAGCGTATCACGGTCGCATGGCACAATCTTCGGCAGCCGTTCTGGCCCGGAACAGTCCCTGAAAGAGGATCCTGCGTGTCCTATCAATGCATTCTTACCGAGACCCGAGGCCGTGTCGGCCTGATCACCCTGAACCGCCCGAAGCAGCTCAATGCGCTCAATGACGAGCTGATGGACGAGCTCGGCGCAGCGCTGCTCGCCTTTGACGCAGACGATGCGATCGGCGCCATGGTCATCACCGGAAGCGACAAGGCGTTCGCCGCGGGGGCGGACATCGGCGCCATGGCCCAGTGGTCGTACATGGATGTCCACCGCTCCGAATACATCACCCGGAACTGGGAGACCATCCGCAAGGTGCGCAAGCCGGTCATCGCCGCCGTGGCGGGCTTCGCGCTGGGCGGCGGATGCGAGCTGGCGATGATGTGCGACATCGTCATCGCCGCCGAAACGGCCCGCTTTGGCCAGCCCGAGATCAAGCTCGGCGTCATCCCCGGGGCGGGCGGTACCCAGCGCCTCCCGCGCGCAATCAGCAAGGCCAAAGCAATGGACCTCTGCCTGACCGCCAGGATGATGGACGCGGCCGAGGCCGAGCGAGCCGGCCTGGTGTCGCGGGTCGTGCCCGCAGACAAGGTGCTGGACGAGGCGCTGGCCGCTGCCGCCACCATTGCCGAGTACTCGCTGCCCTCGGTCATGATGGCCAAGGAGGCCATCAACCGGTCCTATGAAGTGCCTCTCTCCGAAGGGATCCTCTTCGAACGCCGAGTCTTCCACTCGCTGTTCGCGACCGAGGACCAGAAGGAGGGGATGGATGCCTTCGTCTCGAAGCGCAAGCCGGCCTTCAAGCACCGCTGAATCACGCGTCGATCAGCACGGCCTCGAAATATCAACGTCGAGACCGCTTGCAAAGCTTGTTTCAGCTCTGCTATAGTCGAGGGCTTGGCTGCAGTGTTTGCTGCGTTGGATGAGCAGTAGC
>DAONCJ010000491.1:0-3565 GCA_035401985.1 Burkholderiaceae bacterium
GCGTGCCGACCGACAGACCGCCATCGACCGCGGTGAGGAACGACTGGGGTGCGCCGGACGCCGTCAGGAACTGGTTGGCCGTCGCCGCGGCCGGCGCGGTTTCGCGACCGTCATAGGTGGTAACCGTGCCGGTGGCCTTGTCGAAATAGACCATGAAGGCGCCGCCACCGACGCCCGAGGACTGCGGTTCGACGAGATTGAGCACCATCTGCACCGCGATCGCGGCATCGACCGCCGTGCCGCCGCGCGCCAGCACCGCCACGCCGGCGTCGACGGCCAGTGGGTTGGCAGCGGCGACCATGTCGCGGTTGGCGTACTTGATCTTGTTGTCGATCCAGCCGGAGGGCAGTTCGGGAGGCAGGAAGCTGCCCTCTGGCGCCGAGGTGAAGCCCTGTCCGTCGCCACCGCAGGCGGCGATGACGCCGATTGCCAGTATGGCGGGCGTGAACCAGTGGATCGATCGGACGAGCGAGCGCCGGCTGGCCGGCTTATCGGGGTGCTGGTTCATTCGGACGGACTCCGGGTTGTGCCAGCCGGAGAGGCGGGCCGCGATTGTCAGAACCGCGATGCTACTGCGATCGGGGCGGTGCTGCACCTGCCTGACCTGCCGCCGCGGTTCACCGTCCGCGCAGGAACCAGCCGTCGAGGTCGTTGATGCCGATCTGGATCCAGGTCGGACGACCGTGGTTGCACTGGTCGGCGCCGGCGGTCCGCTCCATGTCGCGCAGCAGCGCGTTCATCTCGTGCAGGTTCAGCCGGCGATTGGCTCGCACCGCCGCGTGGCAGGCCATCGTCGCGAGCATCTCGTCACGCCGCTCGGCAAGCGCCCGCGAACTGCCGACTTCGCGAAGTTCGGCCAGCACCGAGCGGGCCAGCGAGCTGGCGTCCGCGCCGGCCAGCGCGGCCGGGACGCCGCGTACCGCCAGCGAGGTGGGTGACAGCACCGTCAGGTCGAGGCCAAGCGCCGCAAGCGTTTCGGGTTCTTCCTCCACGATCCGGACGTCCAGCGGATCGGCGCGGAAGGTCGCTGTAATCAGCAGCGATTGCATGGCGGCACCGCCCCGGTCGAGCTCGAACTTGAGCCGCTCGAGCACCACCCGTTCATGCGCCGCGTGCATATCCACGACGATGAGGCCCTGTGCGTTCTGGGCAAGGATGTACACGCCGTGCAGTTGCGCGAGGGCGAAGCCGAGGGGCGGGATCTGGGCCGGCTCGGGCGAGGGCGCGTCGGCGCCGGCAAGCTCTGCGGACAGCACACCGGCCTCGGCACCCGATCGCTCCGGGGGCGTCGGCTCGCCGGCACGGGCACCGAGCGCCTGCGTCCACGGCGAGCCGTCCAGCCACGGTCTCGTGTCGGCACGCGGGGCGGCGAAGGACAGCGCGAGTGCGACCTGCGAAGCGCTGTTCGGCCGAAAGCCGCTGCCGCTCGCCAAGCCGGAGACTCCCGCGGCGCCGGCTGCGGTGCCGATCGCCAGGCGCCCGTCAGAGCCGGCTTGCGCCAGTTCCTGCAGCGTCTGTGGCGACTGCAGCGACGGATGCTCGGCGGCACCGGCACGCAGGCAGTCCTGGATGGCGTGGAAGAGCGCGCGGTGCACGCCCTGCGCATCGCGAAAGCGCACCTCAGTCTTGGCCGGATGGACATTGACATCGACCAGAGATGGGTCGATGCGCAGGAAAAGGGCGTAGGCCGGATGGCGGTCGCCATGCAGCAGTTCGCTGTAGGCCTGGCGCGCCGCATGGGTCAGCAGCCGGTCTCGAACGAATCGGCCATTGACATAGACGAACTGCCGGTCGGCACGGCCACGGCTGGCGGTCGGCAGGCCCAGCAGACCCTGCACGCTGAGCGGCCCCGCCTGACGGCTGACCACCCGGTGGGCTGACTGGTAATCCTCTCCGAGCCCTTCGAGTGCGCGCGCCGTCCAGTCGCCGGCCGGCCACGACAGGGTGGTGCGGCCTTCCACCGTCAGGCTGAACGAGACCGACGGATGGGCCAGGGCGACGCGGCGCAGGGCATCGGCGCAATGGGCCGATTCGGTGGCCACGCTTTTGAGGAACTTGCGGCGGGCCGGCGTGGCGCTGTACAGGTCCAGGACCTCGACCGTGGTGCCGATCCGCCCGGGGGCTGGCTCGACCGTCTGGCTGTGCGAGTCGATGAGGCTTGCGTTTGACGCATCGGCCGTTCGGCTGGTGATGCGCACCCGCGCGACCGAAGCGATCGATGCGAGCGCCTCACCTCGAAAGCCGAGCGAGGCCACCTCTTCGAGATCGGTCAGCGTGGCGATCTTGCTCGTCGCGTGACGCTGCAGCGCCAGACCGAGCTGGCCGGCCTCGATGCCGCAGCCGTCGTCGGAAATCGCCATGCGGCGGATGCCGCCGTCCTCGATCCGCACTTCGATGCGGCGCGCGCCCGCATCGAGCGCGTTCTCGACGAGCTCCTTGATGACCGAGGCGGGCCGTTCGACGACCTCGCCGGCGGCAATCTGGCTGACCAGGGTGTCGGGCAGCGGGCGGATCTGGCGCGGCAGGGCGGCGATCGCGTTGTCCGCGTCGGCCCGATGGCTGCCCGTGTGCTGGGAAGGGGACTGATCCAAGGTGCGCCAGAGGGCTTGAGGCAAAGGCGGATTATATCGGCCGGTTATGATCCGCCCATGGAACTCGCGACCTTCATCGACATCTTCCTGCACCTGGACCGACATCTCGTCCAGGTCACCCAGGACTACGGAGCCTGGGTCTACGCACTGCTCTTCCTGATCATCTTCGTCGAGACGGGGCTGGTCGTGATGCCGTTCTTGCCGGGCGACTCGCTGCTGTTTGCCGCCGGTGCCATCGCCGGCCTGGGCGGCATGAGCCTGCCGGTGCTGATCGTGCTGCTGTTCGCGGCTGCCGTGCTGGGCGATGCATTGAACTATTCGGTGGGCCGGCGCTTCGGACAACGAGTGTTCCAGTGGGAGAACTCGCGGTGGTTCAACAAGGGCGCCTTCGACCGGACTCACGCCTTCTACGAGAAGCACGGCCCGATCACCATCGTGGTGGCCCGCTTCCTGCCCTTCGTGCGGACCTTCGCGCCGTTCGTGGCGGGCATGGCGCGCATGACCTATCCGCGGTTCGCGCTGTACAACGTCGTCGGTGCCGCGCTGTGGGTGGGCATCCTGACCACGCTCGGGTATCTGGTCGGCAACACCGACTGGGTCAAGGCGCACTTCTCCTGGGTCACGCTGGCCTTCATCATCGTGCCTGGCCTGCCCGCGCTGTTCGAAATGATCCACCACTGGAGACGTTCTCGTGCGAATCCTGGTCATCGAGGATGATCCTCTGGTCGCCGATGTGGTGGCCACAGGCCTGCGCGACGCGGGATTCGTCGTCGACCCGGTCGGCAGTGCCGAATCGGCCGACACGGCCCTGGCCACCGAGCATTTCGACCTGATCGTGCTCGACCTGGGTCTGCCGGGTCGTGACGGACTGCAGTTCCTGTCGGCGCTGCGCCGCGGCGGCAGCGAGCGAGCGCGCGTGCCTGTGCTGGTCCTGACCGCGCGCGACGGCCTCGACGACCGGGTCGGCGGTCTCG
>DAONCJ010000492.1:0-3563 GCA_035401985.1 Burkholderiaceae bacterium
CCATGCCGTGGAACCCGTCGTAGGGCTCGGTCAGTTCGGGAAACTTGCCGCTGGCCACCCAGTCGAAGCGCCCCGAATCGACCAGCAGGCCGCCGACCACCGTGCCATGGCCGCACAGGAACTTCGTCGCCGAGTGGTAGACCAGATCGGCGCCGTGATCGAAGGGCCGGATCAGCCACGGCGTGGTGAAGGTCGAGTCGACCAGCAGCGGCACGCCATGGCCATGGGCGATTTCGGCGATGACCGGGATGTCCAGCACGTCCAGGCCAGGGTTGCCCAGCGTCTCGCCGAACAGCATGCGCGTGTTCGGGCGCAGGGCGGCACGCCACTCGTCCGGGTTGCGCGGATCGACGAAGGTCGTCTGGATGCCGAAGCGGGCCAGCGTGTAATGCAGCAGGTTGTGCGAACCGCCGTACAGCGCGCGCGAGGCGACGATGTGCGAGCCCGCCCCGGCCAGCGTGGCGACCGCCAGATGGAACGCCGCCTGGCCACTTGCGGTGGCAATGGCGCCCACTCCGCGCTCGAGCGCGGCGATGCGTTCTTCGAGCACCGCCACGGTCGGGTTGCTGATCCGCGAGTAGACGTGGCCGCCCTGTTCCATGTTGAACAGCGCCGCGGCCTGGTCGGAGTCGCGAAAGACGAAGGCGGTGGAGAGATAGATGAGGGTCGCGCGCGCGCCGTGGTCGCTGTCGGGCAGGGCCCCGGCATGCAGCGAAAGCGTGTCGAACCCTTGATAGTCGCGTTGGCTCATGGCGGCATTATAGGAGCGGCCCGGGCATGGCGGGCACCATGCAAATTGAGGCCCGATCCCCCCAACGGTGCCCGTCGGGCGCCGGTCGGTGGGCCGGACGCGACAGACTGGCTTGGGTTTGCAGCCGATGACAGCGAGAATGGGCCTGTCTGACCAGTTCGGGACCCCCATGGAAGAAAAACCCCTGTTTCGCGTCGGCGCTGCCGGCCTCGATCCGCGCGACAGCCGGCTGATCGAGATCGTCTTCAAGCACAGTCAGTACAACAAGTACGAATATCAGCTGACGACCAGCCTGGAGCACGGAGCGGTCGACATCCTGATCGTGAACTCGGTCGAACCCGAAGGCCTGCAGGCGCTCGCCCTGATCCGCAGCAGCGGCCGGACGATTCCGGTCATTGCGGCGGTGCCGCGCGGCGCTCCGAGCTCGGCGCGCCATGCCATCTCCATCGACCGCCTCACGCTGCAGCTGCTGCCGATCCTGAACCGGGTGGTCGAACTCGAACTGCTGTCGCCCGAGACGCGTCCCATGGGGCTGTCCCCGGTGCCGGGGCAATCGTTCGGCACGCCGTCGTTCGCCGCACCCGCACCGCCGTTCACCGCACCGGCAACCCGCATGCAGGCGGCCGGCGCGACGGCCGCGGCTGGGATGGCGGGCGGCTCAGCAGGTGGATCAGCGGGCGGGGCAGGCAGCGCGCGAGCACCTTCGGCCCCGGCCGTTCCGGCGGCTGCCGGCGCGACGGCAACGTCGTTCCACGCGCCTGCTTCCGCGCCGACCGCGGCGCCTGTGCGACCGGGGTCCGCCCCGGGCGCCGATGCCGGCCGGCCGCCGGGCCAGGGCCATCCCAATCTCACCGCCGTGCCGCCCGCCGCGGCAGCGGCCCAGGGCGGCGTCCCGTCAAATCTCGTCGCCTTTCCCCTGAATGCCTCCGATCCACCGGTGGGCCAGCGCCTGCGCGTGCTGGTGGTCGATGACAGTCCGACGGTCCGCCGGCAGCTCACCATGGCCTTCGATCGCATGGGCATCGCCTGCGAGACGGCCGAGAACGGTTCCGATGCCATCGCCAAGTTGTGGGAGCAGCACTTCGACCTCGCGCTCGTCGATGTCGTCATGCCCGACATGGACGGCTACAAGCTCACCCGCGAGATCAAGCGCAACCGGCACTGGCGCCAGCTCCCGGTGATCATCCTGACCAGCCGTTCATCGCCCTTCGATCTGGCGCGCGGCGCGCTGGCCGGATGCAACACCTACCTCACCAAGCCCGTTCCTTTCCGGGCCCTCGAAGCCGCGGTGATCAAGCAGATGCGGCGCTACCTCGCGATCGACGACATCACCGGCATGATCCGTCCCGCGACCCGGCCGGTCGCACCGTCGGCGTCCGCCAGTTCGCCACGGGGCGTGATGGCCCGCCTGTTTCGACGGTGAGCGGCGCAGCCATGTCCGTTCCGGCTCCTGATCGCAGCGGCTGCGGGATTCTCGTCGTCGACGACGTCGCCACTGAACGAGAGCGTATGCTCCGCATCCTGCAGGATGCCGGCTGGCGCGTGCGCACCGCCATGAGCGGCGCGCAGGCACTCGAGGCGGCGCGCCTCGACCCTCCCGATCTCATCTTCATGGACATCGTCATGCCCGGCATGGATGGCTTCGAAGCCTGCCGCCGGCTGGCTGAACACCCCAGCACCCGCGCGATCCCGGTGGTCTTCGTATCGACCAAGGCACAGCGCGCTGACCAGGTGTGGGCTCGCATGCAGGGCGGCCGCGAGGTCATCGCCAAGCCCTACACGGCCGAGCACCTGCTTTCCGCGATCGAGCGCCATGCCGGTCTGCGCGACGGCGCGCTCTGAGGCGGCTCGTTCGACGATGTCCGATTCCTCCGCGGTGTCGCTCGCACCCTCGTTTGGCGCGCTGGTGGATGGCGTGCGTCTCGTGCTGCCCGCGGGCGTCCCGGTGATCTACCTGACCGAAGCGGCGGTCCACCCTCTGGCTGGTGCGCCGGCGCGAGTCGTCGGGCTGATGCAGATCCAGGGGCATCCGGTGGTGGTGCTCGATGCGTCCCGGGTTGTGGCCGGTGGCGCACCGGCTTTGCGCCGTCATGCCGTGCTGGTGCTGGGCGCCCCGGGCGACAGCGGGGCATTGCGCGTCGACGAAGCGCCGGCACCGATCGCCCTGGGCGAGCCGCGACCCGAGGCGGTGCTTCCGGCGTGTGCCTTCGCGTCGGCTCTCCACGACCCCGTGGGCGACGCCGCCGAGCCGGCACGGGTCTGGTGGCATTTCGAGCCCGCACGGCTGTTCGAGGCGCTGGCGGCCGCGCCGGGGGCCGATTCATGAGTGGCATTGGCGCACAGGGCAGCGAAGACAGAACGGCGGTGGCCGCGCGGGCCTGGCTGGTCGCGGCCGCGCTGCTGCCTCCGGTGCTGGTGCTGGTGTGCGGCTTCGTGCTGCGCGGTTCGGCCGGCGGCCAGTCCGGAACGGCCGCCTTCGACCTGCTGCTGATCGCGGTCGGCGTGGCCGGCGGGATCGGTGCGGTGCTGGCGATGTTCCTGTCGGTGCTCTTCGAGAACAAGGCGCTGGCGCCGGTTCGCCGGGTGCGGTTGACGCTGGCCGAATTGTCGTCGGGCAATTTCGAGGCACGCACCGGATTGCGCGGCCCGCTGGCGTTCGAGCGCATGGGCCAGGACTTCGACGCACTGCTGGACGACCGGGTGGCCGGCCTGGAGCGCGCGGCGCGCGACAGCGAGGAACTGAACGATTCGGTGATCGAGATCATGCAGGCCGTCGGCGAGATTGCCACCCGCAAGGATCTGACGGTGCGCG
>DAONCJ010000493.1:0-3548 GCA_035401985.1 Burkholderiaceae bacterium
CCAGTGCGCCGGACCGTGACGACCAGATCGCCGAGGTCCAGCGGGTGCTGGACGAAATCGGTGCCGGTGAGGTGCCGATGCTGATGGTCTACAACAAGATCGACGCTGCCGGATGGCAGCCGGAAGTGGCGCGCGACCCCTGTGGTAGCATCAAACGAGTCATGCTCAGTGCGCGCACCGGGGACGGTCTGCAGGGGCTTCGCGATGCCTTGGTGGAATCCCTTGCCCAGACTGTGCAAGGTGGCGACCCGGCTGGCGACCCAGAATCACAATTATCAGAAGACTCCGAGGCGCCGCCTGAAAATCCATCCGATCCTTCCCATCTCGACGCAGCACCGACCGACCGTGTCTGCGGCCCCTGAAACCCTCCTTTCCTTTGCGTCCTATGCGGAAGTCGATCTCCCGGATTTTTTCCTTGAATGACCCGGGCTGGGGCCGCGGGAACTCCGGTGGCAACGGCGATGGGCAAAGACCCCGCCCCGGCAATGACGGACCGCCCGACCTCGATGAACTCTGGCGCGATTTCAACCGCAAGCTCAATGGTCTGTTTCGCAAGGGCGGCGGGTCGGGCCCTCCCGCTTCCGGCGGCGGCGACGGTCCAGGACTGAAGGGCGCAGGCACCGGACTCGGTGTGCTGGCGGTGGTGGCCGTTCTGCTGTGGCTGGGCAGCGGCTTCTACATCGTTCCCGAGGGTCACGCGGCGGCTGTGCTGCGATTCGGCGAGTTCCGAACGCTGAACGATCGCCCTGGCTTCACGTGGCGTCTGCCTTATCCGGTCGAGGTGCACGAGCTGGTCAACGTCCAGCAATTGCGCCAGATCGAAGTCGGCTACCGCAGCAACGTCAAGAACAAGGTGCTCAAGGAGTCCTTGATGCTGACGCAGGACCAGAGCATCGTCGACATGCAGTACGCGGTGCAGTACCGCCTGTCCGATCCGGTGGCCTGGCTGTTCAACAACAATCCGGGGCCTGCGCCCGACGAGATCATCCGGCAGGGCGCCGAAACGGCCATGCGCGAGACCGTGGGCCGCAAGGGCATCGATCAGGTGCTGTACGAAGAAAAAGAAGCCGTCGCCAAGGATGCCCAGAAGCTCATGCAGGCGATCGTCGATCGCTACAAGGCCGGCGTGGCCATCATCGACGTGACCATTCAGCAGGCTCAGCCGCCCGAGCAGGTCCAGGCGGCGTTCGAGGATGCCAACAAGGCGGCGCAGGACCGGGAACGGCTGATCAACGAAGGACGGGCCTACGCCAACGACGTCATTCCGAAGGCGCGAGGCAATGCAGCACGCCTGTCGCAGGAGGCCGAGGGCTACAAGCAGCGGGTCATCGCCACGGCTCAGGGTGATGCCAGCCGCTTCACCCAGGTGCTTGCCGAATACAGCAAGGCACCGCAGGTGACGCGAGACCGCATGTACCTCGAAACCATGCAGCAGGTGTTCACCAACACCAGCAAGGTCTACATCGATTCACGCAACTCGAGTCTGCTGTCACTGCCGCTCGACCGGCTGCTGCAGGGCACGGGTGCGGGCAACGGCGTGGCACCGGGAGCGGCTGCGCCAGCCGCAGCACCGGCACCGGCGGCTCCGCTGGAGCCGGCCGGCGATGTCAACCGCGCCCGCGAAGGTCTGCGTTCGCGCGATCGCGACGCCAGCCGCTAGGATTTATCGCCATGCAACGTATCGTTCCTTTTGTGCTGGCGGCGCTGATCGCCCTCGCAGTGCTGTCGGCCAGCATCTTCGTGGTCGATCAACGCCAGTTCGCGGTTGTCTTCGCCCTGGGTGAGATCCGTCAGGTCATCGACAAGCCGGGGCTTCACTTCAAGCTGCCCCCGCCGTTCCAGAACATCCAGTACTTCGACAAGCGCATCCTGACCATCGACAACCCGGACATCGACCGGTTCATCACCTCCGAAAAGCTCAACGTCCAGGTCGACACCTTCGTCAAGTGGCGGATCATCGAGCCCAAGGCGTTCATCCGTTCCGTCAGTGGCAGCGAAGTGATCGCCTCCGACCGCATCTCCCGCAGTCTTCGCGATGCGCTGAACAACGAGATCGCCAAGCGCACCGTGGCCGAAGTCATCTCCGGTCAGCGCGAAGTGTTCATGGAAGGGGTGCGCGCCAAGGTCAACGAAGACGCCAAGCAGATCGGCGCGGCCGTCGTGGACGTGCGCCTGAAGCGGGTCGACTTCGCCCCCGAGGTGCAGGAGCGCGTGTTCGACCGCATGCAGTCCGAGCGCAAGCGGGTCGCCAACGAGCGTCGTGCGACCGGCGCCGCCGAATCCGAAAAGATTCGCGCCGACGCCGACCGCCAGCGCGAGATCGTGCTGGCCGAGGCCTATCGCGATGCCCAGAAGGTGAAGGGCGAGGGCGATGCCCGCGCCTCGCAGCTGTATGCCGGCGCGTTCGGCCAGGACCCGCAGTTCGCGCAGTTCTACCGCAGTCTTGAAGCGTACCGCGCCACCTTCCGCAATCGTTCCGACGTGATGGTCGTCGATCCGTCGGGCGACTTCTTCAAATACCTGAAGAGCGCCACACCCGGCGCCGCGCCAGCGCCTGCACGATCGCGATAACGCTGCGCCCGGCTGAGGATCGCGCCAGCATGCCTGACGCTCTGCTCATGGCGCTCGGGCTGGTGCTGATCATCGAAGGGGTACTGCCCTTCATCGCGCCCGCCGTGTGGCGGGCGTCACTGCAACGGATGGCGCGGCTGCGGGACGGGCAGGTGCGTTTCGTGGCGCTCGGGGCCATCCTCATCGGCCTCTTGCTGATAGTGCTCTGAATCCGCGACAATATAGGGTTGTCTTTCGAAATTGCCGCACCGGCGCTTAGTCCGGGCGGCCCCCTTCCCATGCCCCGCTGGCTACTTCCCGAGAGCATTGCAGACGTCCTTCCCGCGGAAGCCCGCGCGATCGAGGAACTGCGCCGCCGTCTGCTCGACCTTTACCGCTCGTACGGCTACGAACTGGTGATGCCTCCGCTGCTCGAGCACCTCGATTCGCTGCTGACCGGATCGGCGCACGATCTCGAGCTGCGCACCTTCAAGCTGGTCGATCAGCTGTCGGGGCGCACGCTGGGTCTGCGGCCCGACATGACGCCCCAGGTGGCCCGCATCGATGCCCATCTGCTCAACCGCCGGGGAGTGGTGCGTCTTTGTTACTGCGGCCCGGTGCTGCACGCTCGGGCCGCCGGTATCTTCGCCACGCGCGAGCCGCTGCAGATCAGTGCCGAGATCTACGGCCACGCAGGACCCGAGGCCGACTTCGAGATGGCCGACCTGATGGCCACGTCGCTTCAGATCGCCGGTGTGCAAAGGGTTCGCCTGGACGTCTGCCATGCCGGTCTGGTGCCCGCGCTGCTGGGCATGAATGCGCCGGCCCGTCGAGAGCGCATCGACGAGGCCGAACTCTATCGGCTGCTCCAGCAGAAGGATGCACCGGGACTGGCCGCGCTGCTCGAGCCGCTCGAGCCGGTCTCGCGGGCCGCGCTGCTGGCCCTGCCGGGGCTGTACGGCGCGATCGGCGCCTCGCACCGGGGCGGTTCGCCCGAC
>DAONCJ010000494.1:0-3539 GCA_035401985.1 Burkholderiaceae bacterium
GCGCCCAGCGAGAACTGCACCAGGCATTCGAACAGCGCATTGACCCGGTTGGGCTGCGCGGCCAGCGCGTGCGCATCGGGCCGCCCTGCGAGCGCATGAACGAGCACGCGTTGCAGGTCTGCGCGAGCACCGGGATAGCGCCTGAGCATCGCCGCATCGATGCGAAGGTCTTCGAGCGTCATGAAGATCCGGCGCATCAGCGCGGGTGCGCCCCACAGGTTGAAGAAGCGCTCCAGGTCGGTGGGCCGGTCGAGCAGGGTCGCGGTTTCGGGAGGCAGGCCCTCGATGCGTTCGCGCGCCGTCGCCATCGAGAACGCGAAGCTGCCGTTCTCGTAGAAGCCGAGCTGGTGCAGCACCGAGATGCGGTAGACGCCCAGGTTGTGGCGGGCCGTGTCGAACTGGTCAACCGTGGCGGGCAGATAGATCGCCGTGCCATCGGTGGTCACGCCATCGGGCCGGAAGCTGCCGGTCAGGCTTTCGGCCGGCCGCAGATGCAGGTAATGCCCCGACAGTCCCTGCGTGAACAGCGCCAGCACGCGCTGCACATCGGCCAGTTCGAGGGCGGACTCGCTCACGGCAGGATGACGTCGACGATCGCGGCCACAGCCTCCTGCACCTGCGCGTCGTCGGTGACAGCCCGCGCGATGGCGACATCGCAGGCACGCCGTGCCGAAATGCCGCCGGCGATCAGCTGCGCGGTGTAGATGAGCAGCCGCGTGCTGACCCCTTCCTCGAAGCCGTGCTCGCGCAGGTTGCGCACCTTCTCGCCGATCGTGGCCAGGCGCAGCGCCGTCTCGGGATCGACGCCGCTCTCGTGCGCGATGATGGTCGCTTCGAGTTCGATCGCCGGGTAGTCGAACTCTAGGCTGACGAAGCGCTGGCGGGTCGAGGGCTTGAGGTCCTTCAGCACGCTCTGGTAGCCGGGGTTGTACGAGATCACCAGCAGGAAGTCGGGATGCGCGTCGAGCAGCTCGCCGGTCTTTTCGATCGGCAGCAGCCGGCGATGGTCGGTGAGCGAATGCACCACCACCGTGGTGTCCTTGCGGGCCTCGACGATCTCGTCCAGATAGCAGATGGCGCCGCTGCGCACCGCGCGCGTCAGCGGTCCGTCCATCCACACGGTCGCGTCGCCGGACAACAGGTAGCGTCCGACCAGGTCGGTGGCCGTCAGGTCTTCATGGCAGGCGACGGTGATCAGCGGCGTGGCATGGCTGCGGCGGGCAGTGTCGGTCTGGCGGAACAGACGCCAGGCCATGTGCTCGACGAAGCGGGTCTTGCCGCAGCCGGTGGGCCCCTTCAGCAGGACCGGCAGGCGGGCCGCATAGGCGGCCTCGAAAATCTCGACCTCGTCGGCCAGCGGCAGGTACCAGGGCTCGGTGGCGAGATGATGGGCATCGCCCTGAGCGATGCGTGGAGCGGTCGAGACGGTGAGATCGCCGATGTCGGCGCGGGGCGGGTAATTCATCGGGGATTCCATTCAGAACTTCAGAACGACAGTTGACGGGCGGCGAGGTCCTTCATGATCTCCTCCGAGCCGCCACCGATCATGTTGACCTTGACCTCGCGATAGATGCGCTCGACCCGCGTGCCGCGCATGAAGCCCATGCCGCCCAGAATCTGTACCGCGGTGTCGGCGCAGAACTGCAGCGACTGCATGGCGTGCACCTTGAGCATCGACAGCTGGGCGACCAGCACCTTCGGATCGCCCGCCGTGTGCTCGACGCGCCAGGCCAGATCCTCGAGCAGGGTGCGAGTCGTATCGATGCGGATCGCCATGTCGACCAGCTTGTGGCGGATCACCTGACGTTCGGACAGCGGCAGCCCGAAGGTCTTGCGCTCGCGCGCCCAGGCCAGCGCGTCTTCGAGGCAGATCTGCGCGAAGCCGTAGGCGCCGGCGGCCATGCCAATGCGCTCGGAATTGAAGTTGCGCATGACGATCGGAAAGCCGCGGTTTTCTTCGCCGATCAGGTTGGCGGCCGGCACGCGGCAGTTGTCGAAACGCAGCGTCGCGGTGTCCGAAGCCCACCAGCCCATCTTCTTCAATTCGGTGCGGCTGAAGCCCGGTGTGTCGCGCTCGATCAGCAGCAGCGACACGCCGCCCGCGCCACGGTCGGCCGGGTTCGTGCGAACCGCGACCGTGTAGTAGTCGGCGCGCATGCCCGAGGTGATGAAGGTCTTCTCGCCATTGACCACGTAGTGGTCGCCGTCGAGCACGGCGGTGGTGCGCAGGCCGGCCACATCCGATCCGCCGGAAGGCTCGGTGATGGCGAGTGCCGAGATCTTTTCACCCGCCAGCACCGCGGGCAGCACGCGTTGCCTCATCGCGGCACTGCCGGCGGCCAGGATGGGCGGCGAGCCGATGGTGTGCGACATCAGCGAGGCGGCCACGCCCCCGGACCCTCCGCGTGCCAGTTCCTCTGACAGGATCAGCTTGTAGAAGATGTCGCAGGGCGTCCCGCCGTACTCCTCGGGATAGCCCAGCCCGAGCAGGCCCGCCTGCGACGCCTTGCGGTACAGCTCGCGCGGGAATCCGCCGGCCTCGTCCCAGTCGTTGGCGAACGGCGCAATCTCGCGCAGTGCGAACGCGCGCACGGTGTCGCGGAACTGCTCGTGGTCGGCGCTGTAGTAGTAGGGATTGCGAAAGGCGGTGAGGCGGTTGGAAGTCGTCATGGAATGGGCCGTCGCGGTGGTCACGCCGTCTGCGTGGGCCGATGCTACTCCCGCGACGCCACTGCGGCCTTTCGGATTCCGGATGGATCACTGCCGCGCCGAGCCGCGGATTTTGTTGCGCCGAAGCGCTGGTTGACAATGCGCAAGGCACCCGAGGACGACCCTGTCCGACGGTTCGCCGGACATCCGCAGCGAGCTGACCATGCCGACCCGTCTTCGAGCCCTGCTGGGCATAGAGCATCCCGTGATCCAGGCGCCGATGGCCGGCGTGCAGGGGGCCCGCCTGGCGGCGGCCGTCTCGAAGGCTGGCGGCCTTGGTTCACTGCCCTGCGCCATGCTGGGCATCGAGGCGATCCGCTCCGAGTTGACAGCGATCCGCGCGCAGACCGATCGGCCCTACAACGTCAATTTCTTCTGCCATGTGCCCGCGCCGGCCGATGCCGCGCGCGAGCAGCGCTGGCGCAGCGCCCTGGCGCCCCTTTACAGCGAGCTTGGGCTCGACCCCGACAAGGTTCCGGCGGGCGGCGGCCGGGTGCCGTTCGATGCGGCGATGGCCGATGCGCTCGACGAGTTCCGTCCGCCGGTGGTGAGCTTCCATTTCGGGCTGCCGTCCGCCGCGCTGCTCGAGCGGGTCCGCGGCTGGGGCTCGTGCATCCTGTCCTCGGCCACCACCGTCGACGAGGCGCTCTGGCTGCAGGACCATGGGGTCGATGCGATCATCGCCCAGGGCGTGGAAGCCGGAGGACATCGCGGCATCTTCCTGTCCGACGATCTGAGCACGCAGATGGGCACCTTTGCCCTGGTACCGCAGATCGCCGCGCGAGTGCAGGTGCCGGTCATCGCCGCCGGCGGCATTGCCGATGCGCGAG
>DAONCJ010000495.1:0-3522 GCA_035401985.1 Burkholderiaceae bacterium
CACCCGGTCGAATTCCTCGCTGCCGGTGGGCAGCCGGTCGATCGACTCGGTGGCCACCGAACCGAGGGTCTGCACGCCAGCGGTCGGCGCCAGACTGGCGAAGCGGTTGCGGGTCGCCGCCTTGTCGTCGGCAGCGGTCTCCTGCAGCGTGTTCCAGGCGGAACAATGGGGGCACTGGCCCGACCACTTCGGCGAGATCCCGCCGCAATCCGTGCACACATACTGGGTTTTCGGTCGCGCCATGCTCGCTTCGTCAGTCTTCGATGATTCGGGTGACCCGCGGCGCGATGGCGCACATCAGCTCATAGCCGATCGTGGCGGCGTGTTCGGCCACCTCGTCGATCGGAATCGTGTCGCCCCACAGTTCCACCGGGTCGCCGACCGCGGCCTGCGGCACCGGATCGAGGTCGAGCGACAGCATGTCCATCGAGACGCGCCCGAGCGTGCGGGTGCGCACGCCAGCCACCGCCACCGGCGTGCCGGTGGGTGCATGCCGCGGATAGCCGTCGGCATAGCCGCAGGCGACCACCCCGACCCGCATCGGGGCGGCGGCCACGAACCGGCTGCCGTAGCCGACGGCATCGCCCGGGGCCAGATGCTGGATCGCGATAAGGCGCGATTCGAGCGCCATCGCGGGACGCAGCATCAGACCGGCCGCCGGCCGATCGGCAAACGGTGTCGCGCCATAGAGCATCACGCCCGGACGAACCCAGTCTCCATGAGTCTGAGGGTGATCGATGATGGCCGCCGAGTTCGCCAGCGAGCGCGACACGCCGCGCGCCGGCAGCGCTGCCCCGAACCTCGCGAGCGCGTCGGCAACGCCCGTCGGCACGTCGGCATTGGCAAAGTGGGTCATCCAGGTCACCGTGCCAACCGCCGGAATGCGGGCCAGCCGGGTCGCCGCAGCACGGCTGTCCTGCGGAGCAAAGCCCAGGCGGTTCATGCCGGTATTGACCTTCAGCAGCACATCGATCGGCGGGCCCGGTGGCAGCGCGGCGAGCCAGTCGATCTGGCGCGGCTCGTGGACCGTCAGTGTCCACCCCTGCGCGCGGGCCAGCGCGACATCGGCGGCCTCGAAGGCGCCTTCGAGCAACAGGATCGGCTTGTGCCAGCCCAGCTCCTTCAGGCGCAGTGCCGACTCGAATTCGACCAGCGCCAGCCCGTCGGCCTCGTCGAATCCGCGCACGGCGGCGGCCAGTCCGTGGCCGTAGGCATCCGCCTTCACGACCGCCCATATCCGGCTGCGGGGCGCAAGTGAACGCACCAGCGCCAGGTTATGACGCAGTGCGGCAATGGAAATGCGAACGCGGGTGGGTCGGGTCATGGCATTCAACGGGTAGCGAACTATATCCGGGCGGCGAAGCGCCTCGGATCGGGGCCGCCGGCGAGGGGGCGGGCCGGGCGATGCATCCTCGCGACGCGCGGGTCGTGCGGAGATGTGTCAGGCCTTCATGGTATAACCCCGGCGCCCTCTTCCGCGGGCCACACCTGGGGTTTCATGAAACGCGGTTTCTACACGATCATGGCAGCGCAGTTTTTTTCGTCGCTGGCCGACAACGCGCTGTTGATTGCCGCGATCGCATTGCTCGTGGAGCTGCACGCGCCCGACTGGATGAAGCCGCTGCTCAAGCTGTTCTTCACGATTTCGTACGTCGTGCTGGCGCCGTTCGTGGGTGCGCTGGCCGATTCGATGCCCAAGGGCCGGGTCATGTTCATGACCAACACCATCAAGGTCGTGGGGTGTCTGTTCATGTTCTTCACGGTCCACCCGCTGCTGGCCTACGCGGTGGTGGGCTTCGGCGCGGCCGCGTATTCGCCGGCCAAGTACGGCATCCTCACCGAGCTGCTGCCCCCCGAAAAGCTGGTGGCCGCCAACGGCTGGATCGAGGGCACGACCGTCGGCTCGATCATCCTTGGCACAGTGCTCGGTGGCGCCCTGATCAGCCCGGCGGTGTCCTCGGCGCTGCTGTCGGCCGACCTGCCCGGTTTCGAGACCGGCATCGACACGCCCGCCGAGGCGGCCATCCTGGTGATCGCGGTGGTCTATGTCATCGCGGCCGCATTCAACCTGCGCATCCCCGACACCGGCGCCCACTACCCGCATCAGGAACGCAATCCGTTCAAGCTGGTCAGCGAATTCGCGCATTGCTGCGTGGTGCTCTGGAAGGACCGCCTGGGCCAGATCTCGCTGGCGGTGACCACGCTGTTCTGGGGGGCCGGGGCGACGCTGCAGTTCATCGTGCTCGAATGGGCCAAGACGAAGCTGCAGATGCCGCTGAACAAGGCCGCCGTGCTCCAGGGTGTGGTTGCCGTGGGCATCGCAGTGGGCGCGGTGCTCGCCGCCCGCTTCGTGCCGCTGCGCGGAGCCCTGCGCGTGCTGCCGTTCGGCGTGGCGATGGGCATCATCGTGCCGATGATGACCCTGGTCTCGACTCAGGAAGCGGCCTACCCGCTGCTGGTTCTCGTCGGTTCGCTGGCCGGATTCTTCGTGGTGCCGATGAATGCACTGCTGCAGCACCGGGGCCACGTGCTGATGAGCGCAGGCCACTCGATCGCCGTTCAGAACTTCAACGAAAACCTGAACATCCTGCTGATGCTGGGGCTGTACGCGCTGCTGATCAGCGCGAAGGTGCACATCAGCTACATCATCGTGATGTTCGGCGGATTCGTCGCGGTGTCGATGGTGCTGGTGATCCTGCGGCACCGCGCCAATCAGCGCGAGTTCGACGCCGAGGCGACGCTGCCTGAAGGCGGCGGACACTAGTCCGCCGCGCGGACTGTCAGCGCGGGCGCGGGGCGCCCGGTCCGAAGCGCTCGCGGGCCAGGCACAAGTCAGCCCAGGCCCGGGCCTTTTCAAGCGGCTCGCGCAGCAGATAGGCCGGGTGGTAGGTGACCACCACCGGCAGTTCGGCCCCGTTCAATGCATAGCGATGCACCCGTCCACGCAGGCTGCCGATCGCGGCATCGGTGCGCAGCAGCGCCTGCGCGGCGAAGCGGCCCATCGCCAGGATGCCGCGCGGCTGCAGCAGTTCGATCTGGCGCGCCAGAAACGGCTGGCACTGCCGAACCTCCTCGGGCGCCGGATTGCGGTTGCCGGGGGGACGGCACTTCAGCACATTGGCGATGAACACATCGCGCTCCCGCGACAGGCCGAGTGCGCCCAGCATGCTGTCGAGCAGTCGGCCCGCCTGTCCGACGAAGGGCTCGCCGCTGGCATCTTCTTCCGCCCCCGGCGCTTCGCCGACGACCATCCAGGGGCTGTCGGTGGCGCCAATGCCGAAGACCGTCTGCGTGCGGCCGCGGCACAACCCGCAGGCGGTGCAGCCGCGCACGGCTTCGCGCAGTTCCGGCCAGCTGAGGTCAGCGGTCCGGGAAGTGCTGGAAACGGTCGCAGGCGCATCATGCGCATGCTGCGCGGTGGCTGCGGCGCGCTCGGTTGACGGATCGGACGATGGATCGGGCAAACGATCGGGCAAACGATCGGGCAAACGATCGGACGATGTATCGGCCGACAGATCGGCC
>DAONCJ010000496.1:0-3510 GCA_035401985.1 Burkholderiaceae bacterium
CGCGGACATCAGGCCGTGCCACGAAAACCACTCGATCGGAAAATCGACGCCCATCACGATGGCCCCGTCGTAGGACACGCTGGCGACTCTAACAGGCTGTCCGGCCCGCGCGGTTGCGATATCCTCGCCCGGTTGTGCAACACACTCGTGAGGAAGCCATGGATCTGAACTACTCCCCGGAGGAGCTCGCCTTTCGCGACGAAGTGCGCGGATGGCTCGCCGACAACGTCCCCGCCGATCTGCGCCAGAAGGTTCTGGACTACGAAGAACTCGAGAAGGCCGACCTGGTGCGCTGGCACAAGATCCTGGCCAAGAAGGGCTGGCTGGCGCCCACCTGGCCCAAGGAATGGGGCGGCACCGACTGGGACGCCACCCAGCGCTACATTTTCGAGGAAGAATACGCGCTGGCCGGCGCGCCGCCGATCGCGCCCTTCGGCCCCACCATGTGCGCCTCGGTGCTGCTGAAGTTCGGCACCGAAGAACAAAAAAAGCGCTTCCTGCCGCGCATCTATCATTGCGACGACTTCTGGTGCCAGGGCTATTCCGAACCCGGCTCGGGCTCGGACCTCGCTTCGCTCAAGACGCGCTGCGAACGCAAAGGCGACCACTTCCTTGTCAACGGCCAGAAGATCTGGACCACGCTGGGACACTACGGCGACTGGATCTTCTGCCTGGTGCGCAGCGACCCCGACACGGCCAAAAAGCAGGACGGCATCAGCTTCCTGCTGATCGACATGAAGACGCCTGGCATCACGGTGCGCCCGCTGATCCTGCTCGACGAGGGCCACGAGGTCAACGAGGTGTTCTTCGACGACGTCAAGGTGCCGCTCGAGAACCTGGTGTTCGAGGAGGGCAAGGGCTGGACGGTGGCCAAGTATCTGCTCGGCCACGAGCGCCTGAACACCGGCCGCATCGGGGGCTCCAAGCGTGAACTCGCCAAGCTGAAGACGATGGCCGGTCAGACCATCGTCAATGGCCGGCCGCTGCTCGAAGACCAGCGCTTCGCCGACCGTCTGGCGCGCGTCGAGATCGAGCTGATGGCGCTCGAGATCACCAACATGCGCTTCCTGGACGAGATGCGGCGCACCGGCAACATCGGCCCCGAGGTGTCGATGCTCAAGATCAAGGGCACCGAAATCCAGCAGGCACTGACCGAACTGAGCATGCAGGTGCTCGGGCCGATGGCGCAGGCCTTCAAGCCGATCGCGTACGACGGCTTCGATGAGTTCGGCGCCTCGCAGGCGGCGCGCTATTTCAACTTCCGCAAGACCTCCATCTACGCGGGTTCCAACGAGATCCAGCGCAACATCTTCTCGAAGATGGCGCTGGGCCTTTAATCCGGGAGCACAGCCAAGATGAACTTCGAACTCAATCAAGAGCAGCAGCAGCTGGCCGACAGCGTCCGTCGGATGATCGAGAAGGACTACGATTTCGAGACCCGCAAGAAGATCGTCGCGAGCCCCGAGGGCCACAGCCCGACGGCCTGGGCCACCTTTGCCGAACTGGGCCTGCTCGGTCTGCCCCTGTCCGAGGACAGCGGCGGCTTCGGCGGTGGCGCGGTCGATCTGATTTCCGTCATGGAGGCGATCGGGGCCGGCCTGGTGCTAGAGCCCTATCTGTCGACAGTCGGCGTGGCCGCGCGTCTGATCGATCGGCATGGTTCGGCAGCCCTGAAGGCGGCCGTGCTGCCCGCGGTCGTCGACGGCCGCCTGAAGATGGCGCTGGCCCACTATGAACGCGGCGGCCGCTTCGACAACGCCGCGGTCGGCCTGAGCGCCACCCGCGCCGGTGCCGGCCATGTGCTCAGCGGCGAAAAGATCGCGGTCATCGATGCACCGCTGGCCGACAAGCTGCTGGTCAGCGCACGCACGTCCGGCAAGGCGGGCGACGCCGCCGGCATCAGCCTGTTCGTGGTCGACGCCAAGGCGGCGGGCGTGTCGATGAAGACCTACCGCACGCAGGACAGCCTGCGCGGCGCCGAAGTCCGCTTCGACAAGGTGACGGTGCCCGCCGAAGGGCTGGTCGGCGCCGAAGGCCAGGGCCTCGCGATGCTCGAGGAGGCGCTCGATTTCGCCGGTGCACTGCTCTGTGCCGAAGCCGTGGGCGCAATGAAGTTCGCCTGCGACACGACGCTCGAGTACCTGAAGACCCGCAAGCAGTTCGGCCAGAACATCGGCGCCTTCCAGGCTCTGCAGCACCGGATGGTCGACATGTGCATCAGCACCGAGCAGGCGCGTTCGATCACCTACCTGGCATGCGCGAAGGTGGGGCCGGACACGCCGGCGGCAGAGCGTTCGCGAGTGGTCGCCGCTGCTCGTGTCAAGGTCGCGGATGCCTGCCGCCATGTCGGGCAGGAAGCGATCCAGCTCCACGGTGGCATGGGCATGACGCTCGAGATGAAAGTCAGCCACACGTTCAAGCGGCTGACGATGATCTCGCAGGCATTCGGCGACGCCGACTACCACCTCGGCCGCTTCAGCGCGGCGGCCTGACGCGCCAGCGGGCCGGCGCCGCCGTGAACACGGCGACGCGCCGGCCGCGCGCCGTCTCGCGGCGCGCGGCATCGGGCCCCCTGCTCGGCCGTGCCCGAACATCGTGGCCCGCGCGGGCCCATGGGTGCGGTCCCGAGACGATCAACTGGTATACCAGTTCAGCGTAGAATCGCCGCAACATGCCGGACCGGGGTGCCTTGCGCGCGCCGGCCGTGCGCAAACAAATACTCGAGGAGACTGCTGATGAAACGTCGTTCCGTCATCGGCCTGGGCGCCGCCGCCCTCGCCACCGGCCTGACTGCCAACCGCGCGCATGCGCAGAATTTCCCGGCCCGCCCGATCACGCTGCTCGTGCCCTGGGCTGCCGGCGGCGGCACCGATGCGGTCGCACGCGTCATCGCCACCCTGCTCGAGAAGGATCTCGGTCAGCCGGTATCGGTCGTCAACCGGATCGGCGGCTCGGGCGTAGTCGGGCACTCGGCCATCGCCAGTGCGCCGCCCGACGGCTACACCATCGGACTGATCACGGTCGAGATCACGATGATGCATCACCAGAAGCTCACCGAACTGAGCCCCTCGAGCTACACCCCGATCGCGCTGGTCAACCTCGATCCGGCCGGTTTCCAGGTGCGGGCGGACTCACCCTACAAAACCCTTCAGGACGCCATTGCCGCCATCAAGAGCGCGCCTCCCGGAAAATTCAAGGCCTCCGGCACCGGTCAGGGCGGCATCTGGCACCTGGCCATCGCCGGCATGCTGGCCGACCTGAAGATCGACCCGGCCAGCGTGCCGTGGGTGCCCTCGCAGGGCGCCGCGCCCGGCCTGCAGGATCTGGTCTCGGGCGGCGTCGAGTTCGTGCCCTGCTCGCTGCCCGAAGCGCGCTCGCTGATCGATGCCGGCAAGGTGCGCTCGCTGGCCGTGATGGCCGACAAGCCGGCGGCGCTCTACCCCAACGTGCCCACACTGAAGCAGGCCACCGGCTCGAACTGGGCGACCGGCGCCTGGCGCGGCATCGCGG
>DAONCJ010000497.1:0-3505 GCA_035401985.1 Burkholderiaceae bacterium
AGTACTCCATCGCCAGCCCGCGCAACGGCGAGCGGCCCGGCTACAACAACATCTCGCTGACCGTGAAGCGGGTGCTGGCTGACCACCAGGGCCGGCCGGTGCGGGGCGTGGCGTCCAACTACGTCTGCGACCTGCAGGTGGGCGACACGCTGCAGGTGATCGGTCCGTTCGGCGCCAGCTTTCTGATGCCCAATCACCCGCGCAGCCACATCGTCATGATCTGCACCGGCACCGGCAGCGCGCCGATGCGCGCGATGACCGAATGGCGTCGGCGGCTGCGCCAGTCGGGCAAGTTCGAGGGCGGCAAGCTGATGCTCTTCTTCGGGGCGCGCAGCCAGGAAGAGCTGCCCTACTTCGGGCCGCTGCAAAACCTGCCCAAGGATTTCATCGACATCAACTTCGCCTTCTCGCGCACCAGCGGCCAGCCCAAGCGCTACGTGCAGGACCTGATGCGCGAACGCGCCGCCGACCTGGCGGGGTTGCTGGCCGACGCCAACGCGTACTTCTACATCTGCGGCTTGAAGAGCATGGAAGAAGGCGTGTTGCTGGCATTGCAAGACGTGGCCCGCCATGCCGGACTCGATTGGGAAGCGACGGCCGCATCCCTTAAAAAGGAAGGCCGGCTGCACCTGGAGACGTACTGAGTCCCGGGCCGGGCCGGCCATTGCGGCCGTCACACCGGAGCTTCTCGCGCAGGCATCCTTTCGGGACTTGAGGCGACTCGCGCGCGAACTCCAGCCAGCGTTGAGCGGCGAGCGTAGGCCCCCTCAGCGCAGCTCGAACAGCTCCTGATGGAATGACCCGCCCGCCAGGCCGCGGGCCCGGAAGTCCTTACGGAGTTGATCGCCAAAAGCCTTCGGCCCGCAGAACCAGATGTCGCCGTCACGCCAGTCCGGCACCTCCTCGCAGATCCGCGTCGCGCCCAGCCGGCCGTCGACATCGTCGACCAGCACATGCAGCTTGACCCCCGCCTTGTCCGCATCGAGCTGCAGCCTGCTGCGCACGCCCGCATCGAGTGTGCCGGTGGTGTGGAAGAGATCGACCCGCCGCCCGTCCGGGTGCGATGCCAGGTGCTTCATGCGTGCCAGAAACGGCGTGATGCCGATGCCTCCGCCTACCCAGATCTGGCGCGAGGTGCCGCTGTCGAAATTGAAGCGGCCATAGGGCCCTTCGATCCGCAGCAAGTCGCCCGCCTTCAAGCGGCCAGGCAAGGTGCGCGTGTAGTCGCCCAGCTCCTTGATGACGAAACCCAGGCGCCCATCGCCACGCCAGTCCGACGCCACCGTGAACGGATGGGGCCCTTCGCCGTCACCGAAACTGACGAACACGAACTGACCGCTCTGATGTCCGCGCCAGCGCGATTGCAGAAGGCAATCCACTTCGAGCACCCGCATGGTCGGGTTGTAGAGCACGCGCTCGACCACGCCGACGGCCTGCCGGCTGCGTCCCACACGGCCGAACAGGATCATCAGCACTGCCACGGTTGCGGCGCTCATCAGGGCGCCAAGCGCTACTCCGACCGCCTGGCTCCAGTACGCGACCTTGAACAGGACAACCGAATGGAAGACGAGCAGCGGGTAGGCCACCGCCAGCAGCCGATGGGTCCTGAAGAAGTGGCGATACGGAAAACGCTTCACCAGGGCCAGCAGGACCAGCGCCACGACGGCATAGAATGCCCATTCGCCGACGCCCTCCGCGGCGTCCCGCAGGATGGCCAGCGGTTCCTCACCGCGCGGCCCGCGGGCCGGCCGCACGATCCAGCCCATCTTGACCAGCCACTTGGGCGCCTCGATCCACAGCCAGTGCGCGATGGCGGCGATCAGGGCGGTGATCCCCAGCCACTTGTGCAGCCGGTACATCTTGTCCAGGCCGCCCAGCCAGGCCTCGAACACCACGGGACGCGCCGCCAGGATCAGCGCGACACTCATCACGCCGATGGCCAGAATGCCGGTGAAGTAGATCATCGGCGTGCGCAGCGCGAACACCGCGTACTGCACGCCCGACAGGTCCTCGGCCGCCAGCCACAGTGCCGTCAGAATCGTGATCGTTGCCAGTAACGTCAGCTTGATGGGCTTCATCCGATCCTTGGTTCACTCGCGGCGCAGGGCTTCGATGGGGTCCCCCTGGGCGGTCGCTCTGATGGTGTGCGCTACATTGTTGGCCAGCAGCGGCGCCAGCACACCCGAGACCCATCCGTCGCGGCCATCGCGTGACCCGGCGCACTCCGCCTTGATGTTTGCCCGCTGTGCGATTTCAGCCCACTTGACGATCTCGGCATTCACGAATCGTGTCCACTCTTGCGGTCCCCGCGAATCGGCCAAAGAACCGATCTCGATCAAGCGCCGCTGGATCGCCGGATCATTGAGCACTCGGCGCACGTCCGAGCCGATCTTCTCGACGATCTCAGCGGGCGTAGCCCTGGGCACGACGAGTCCGCCCCAACCAGAGCCCTCGAAACCCGGGTAGCCCAGCTCATCCACGGTGGGCACATCCGGAAGTTGCGGCGCGCGCTTCGCGGACATGACGGCGAGCGCCTTGACCTTGCCGGCCTTGACGTGCGGGAGTGCGGAGGCCATGGTGTCCACCAGCAGCGGGATCTGTCCGCCGATCAGGTCGGTGATCGCCGGGCCGCTGCCTTTGTACGGCACGGCCACGATGCTTATCGCGGCGCGGTGCGCGAAATGCTCGCCCGCCAACTGCAACGCCGACGCGCCGTGACCCCACGAGAGCTTGCCCGGTTCCTTCTTCGCAAGAGCGACCATGTCCTTGAGCGTGCTGAATGGCGCGGCCGAGTTCGCAACGATGAGCCACGGCTGGATGAACACGCCGTTGACCATCGCGAAATCGCCGGGCCCGTAAGGCAGCTTCGAGTAGAGGCTCGGATTGACGGCAAGCGAACTGCTGGTGGCCAAGGCGATGGTGTAGCCGTCCGCCGGCGCGTTGCGCGCTGCCACCATGCCGGGAACCGTGGCCCCTCCGGCGCGATTCTCGATGACAACCTGTTGCCCCCAAATCTTGGTGAGCTCGTCACCGAGCATGCGCGCAACGATGTCGGTCGCCTGGCCCGGCGGGAACGGAACGATCATCTTGACCGGCCGCGTCGGAAAACCCGTTTGAGCCTGAGCGAAAGCGGCGGGCGACGCGAGCGCAATCCCCAGCGTCAGCAAGAGCAAGACGGTCTTGCGAAAGCTAAGACACGTATTCTGCAGCGACACAAAACGACCTGGCACCCGTGCGGTGATGCGTGCACGAGCGCGACGCCCGGAATCAACCATCCTGGAAGCCATCATTTCACCTGCCTGTTCATTCATCGCGCCGGATACTTCGCCATCGCCGCCTCGTTCGGCTCGGTCCCCCAACCCGGCGCATCCGACACCACCAGATGGCCATCCTCATAGGTCGGCGCCACGGTGAAGAGTTCCGAATCGGCCGCGACCCGGTCGATGTCGGTCTCCATGATCTTCAGGTTCGGAACCACTGCGCAGAAATGCGCGGTCATCATGGT
>DAONCJ010000498.1:0-3503 GCA_035401985.1 Burkholderiaceae bacterium
TAAGCTGCCCGCTTCCATCCTGACATGCGCGCGGGTGGCGCGGGCGATCCGGGCGGCGCACTCGCGATGGCCTATCCGGTCATCGATGGCGACTCGGTTCTCGCGCTCGCCGCCGCGGCCGTTCCGCGCGAGTCAGCGGTGAGCGGGCGCGACCGCCTGCTGGCTCAGCGCATGCACTGGGGCGCCGGCTGGCTGAGCGAGCTCCTGGCGCGTCGCGAGATCGCCACCCTGAAGACGCGCCTCGAGCGCTCGAGCTTCCTGTTCGAACTGGTGACGGCCTTGGGCTTGGCAAGTTCGCTGCGCGAAGCGATGGGCGTGCTGGCCAATCGGCTCGCCGAATTCATGCAGGCCAGCGCGCTGCTCGTGGGTCGGGTGCAGGCCGATCACGCCCGAGTGCTCGCAGTGGCCGGTTCAGCTCATTTCGAAGCGTCGTCCACGCAGGTGCGTCTGGCGGCTGCAGCGATGGATGAAGCGGTCGATCAGTCGGCAACCCTAGGCGCGCCGGGTGCGCCTGCCGACCCGCTGCTGGTCAACGCCTGCGTGCTCGATTACGCTCGGCTCAAGGGTGATGGCCAGGTGCTGGTGCTGCCGATGCCGGGGGAGCAAGGACACTCGGGCGCGCTGCTGCTGGAGCGCCCGCTTCCCTTCGAGCCGGGTGAGCGGCGGTTTCTCGAAACCCTTGCCCTGACGGTCGGACCGCTGATCGAGTTGCGGGCCCGTGCCGAAGAATCGCTGGCGGCGCGCTGGCGGCGCCAGCTGCGCCAGGCACTGGCCTATGTCCTGGGCCCCTCCCATGTCGGCTGGAAGGCCGTGGCCCTGCTGGGCCTTGCGGTGGTCGCCCTGCTCGCGTTCTGGCCGGTCACTCATCACGTCGCGGCACGCGCCGTCATCGAAGGCGAAGTTCAGCGCGCGGTGGTGGCGCCCTTCGAGGGTTATCTGCGCGAAGCGCCGCGCCGGGCGGGTGACACGGTGCGCGCCGGCGCTGTGCTGGCTCGAATGGACGACAAGGATCTGGTGCTCGAGCGCACGCGCTGGGACGCCGAACTGGAGCTGGCCCTGCGCAAGGAACGCGAGGCGCTGGCGGCTGGCGAACGGGTCGCGCGCCGCCTCGCACAGGCGCAGGCCGAGCAGGCCCGGGCCCAGCGCGACCTGGCGCAGGAGAAGCTGCTGCGCTCGCGTCTGATCGCGCCGTTCGATGGCGTCATCGTGCGCGGCGATCTGTCGCAGCAGATCGGCTCGCCCCTTGAGGCCGGCAAGGTCCTGTTCGAACTCGCGCCCCTGGACGCCTGGCGTATGGTGCTCAAGGTCGATGAACGCGACATCGCGCTGCTGGCGGCCGGGCGCAGCGGGCGTCTGGCACTGGCCAGTCTGCCCGGTACCAGCTGGCCCTTGCACATCACCAAAGTCACCTCGGTCGCCAGCTCCGAGGAGGGCGCCAATGTGTTCCGCGTCGAGGCCCGTCTGGACGAGTCAACCGCGAAGCTTCGCCCGGGCATGGAAGGCGTCGCGCGTGTGCAGGCAGGCGAACGCAGTCTGTTGTGGGTCTGGACTCACCGGTTCGTCGGCTGGCTCGACCTGCAGTTGTGGCGATTGGCGCCATGAGTGATTCGCGGGCGCAGCAATTGCCCGAGCAGCTGCCGGATCCGTCTGCGGGCAGTGGCGCAGGTTTGGACGCAGCGTTGCTGTCTTCCAACTGGTACCGGGTTGCGGCTCTGCGCCCGCAACTGCGCGCGCACGTCCGCCTTCATCGTCACGTCTACCGCGGGCAGGTCTGGCACGTGATCGAAGATCGGCTCGGTCATCGGTATCACCGTTTCGATGAAGCCGCCTACCGGCTGATCCGCAATCTCGACGGCGCGCGCGATCTGGCCACCCTGTGGTCACAGTTGACAACGCAGGTCGACGAGAGCACACCCACTCAGGACGAGCTGATCCGGCTGATTGGCCAGCTCCACGCCGCCGACCTCGTGCGCTGCGAGATGAGCCCCGATCTGGCCGAACTGTTCGAACGCGGCGCGCGCGAGCGGCGCCGGCGTCTGCTAGGCCGGTATGCGAACCCTATGTCGATTCGCATACGGCTGTTCGATCCCGATCGCCTGCTGGCCGAGATGGTGCGCTGGCTGCCGGCTGGCCGCGGCGCGATCAGCGCGCTGCTGATCGGCACGCTGTGGTGCGCAGTGGTACTGCCGGCGCTGGTGCTGGCTGGCTCCGAGTGGCCGCAGCTCACGCGCAATTTCAGCGAGCAGGTTCTCGCCGCCGACAATCTGCTGGTGATGGCCCTGGTGTTTCCGCTGCTCAAGGCCCTGCATGAGCTGGCCCACGGCCTGGCAGTGAAGCTGCGTGGCGGCGAGGTCCACGACATGGGCCTGATGCTGATCGTGCTGTACCCGGTGCCCTATGTCGATGCCTCGGATTCATCCGGCTTCCAGGGCAAATGGGATCGTTTCGTGGTGGGCGGCGCCGGTATGGCGGTGGAGACATTCGTGGCTGCCCTCGCTCTTTACCTGTGGGTGCTGCTGGAACCGGGCGCCGCCCGCGGTATCGCCTACAACGTCATCGTGCTCGGCTCGGTGAGCACCGTGCTCTTCAATGCCAACCCGCTGCTGCGCTATGACGGCTACTTCATGCTGTCGGACGCGATCGAGATCCCCAATCTCGCGCAGCGCGCTAATCGATTGTGGGGCGAGATCGCGATGCGCGGCCTGTTCAGCATGCGGGTGCCGCGAACCAGTTCGATGGGGCCTGGTGAACGGCTCTGGTTGCTCTTTTATGCGCCCCTGTCATTCGTGTACCGGTTGGTGGTGATGCTGGGTATCGCGCTGTTCGTGGGCACCCAGTACTTCTTCTTCGGCACGGTGCTGGCGCTCTGGGGTCTGTTCTCGTACCTGCTGATGCCGCTGTGGCGGGTGCGCAAGGCGCTGATCGCGCAGCCTGAGTTCCAGCGGCGCCGCCTGCGGGTGCGGCTGGTGAGCCTGAGCTTGGGGGTGGCGGCGCTGGTGTTCGTGTTTGCAGTGCCGGTTCCTTATCGAATCGCCGCCGACGGCGTGCTCTGGCTGCCCGAGCAGGCGATCGTGCGCGCGCAGGCTGCCGGGTTCATCGAGTCGCTGCCGGCGCACGCTTCGCAGACGGTGTCGCGCATACCGGTGCGATCGGGCGATGCGGTGATGAACGCGATCAACCCCGAACTGATGGCTCGAGCCCGCGCCCAGCGGGCCCGCGTCGAAGAAGAGCATGCACGCTGGGATGCGCAGCGCGGGGTGAACCCCGCGCGGGCGGCCCAGGTCGAAGAGACCCTGCGCAGCGAAACCGCGGCGCTCGATCGCCTGCTCGAGGAGATTTCGCGGCTCGTCGCAAGAGCCGGCGTCGACGGCGACCTGCTGATCGAGCGGCCGCTCGACCTGCCCGGGCGCTACCTGCGCAAGGGCGAGACGCTGGGCTATGTGGTGGGTGAGCATGCCCCGGTGATTCGCGTGGTGGTGGCACAGGCCGATGTCGACGGCGTG
>DAONCJ010000499.1:0-3487 GCA_035401985.1 Burkholderiaceae bacterium
GCAGGCGCAGCTGGCAAAGGATGAAGCAGGCCTCGCCGATGCGCAGCGCCAGCTGCAGCGCAACCGCGAACTGGTCGCCCAGAACTTCATTTCGCGCGGCGCGCTCGACGCGAGCCAGACCCTGGTCGAATCGCAGACGGCCCTGGTCGCCGCCGATCGCGCGGCCATCGAGGGCGTCAGGATCGCCCTGTCGTATGCCCGGATCACCTCGCCCAGCACCGGTCGTGTCGGAGCGATCGTGGTCTATCCGGGCAGTTCGGTGCTGGCCAATCAGACGACGCTGGTGACGGTGACCCAGCTCGACCCGATCAACGTGTCGTTCACGCTGCCGCAGCGTCATCTGGGCGACGTGCTTGGCGCGCTGAAGGTGGGTGGTGCGGCCGTCACCGCGACGCTTCCCGAGGGCGGCGTGCCCCTGAAGGGCCGGCTGCAGTTCGTGGACAGCGCGGTCGATCCGTCGTCGGGCACGGTCAAGGTGAAGGCGGTGTTCGACAACCGCGAAGGGCGGATGTGGCCCGGCGCCTATGTCAATGTGGCGCTGGCCGTGCGCACTCTCAAGGACGCGGTGGTCATCCCGCAGGCGGCCATCATCCAGAGCGCCCGCGGGCCGATCGTCTATGCGGTGCAGGGCGGCGTGGCCGCGCCGCGACCGGTGCAGCTGCTCTATGCGCAGGGCGACGAGGCTGCGGTCATCGGGGTCAAGCCGGGCGAGCGGATCGTGCTCGACGGCCGGCAGAATCTGCGCCCCGGTTCGGCGGTGGTCGAGCGTCCACCGGAAGGCGGGCGACCGGGTGGACGCCCGGGCGCGGGCGCCGGGGCGGGTGCCGGAGCGGGTGCCGGAGCGGGCAAGGGGCCGGGCGCAGGCGGCGCTGCTTCGGGTCCCGGTGCTGGCGCTGCGCCGGGTCCCGGTGCCGGCGCGGCGCAGAGCGATGCCAAGGCCGGCCCGCGCAGCGAATCGCAGGGTGGCGCCGCGACGGCCAAGACAGACGCAGCCTCTCAAACCCCAGCCAGACCGAGCGCGCCATGAATCTTTCCGAACTCTTCATTCGTCGTCCGGTCATGACGGTGCTGCTCAACGCGGCGATCGTGCTGGCCGGGGTGATCGGCTACCGGAGCATTCCGGTGGCCGCACTGCCCAGCTACGACACGCCGGTCATCAATGTGATCGCCGTGCTGCCGGGCGGCAATCCGGAGACGATGGCGAGTTCGGTTGCGCTTCCGCTTGAAAAACAGTTCCAGACGATCCCGGGCCTGAAGACGATCAGTTCGTCCAGCACGCTGGGCAGCACCTCGCTGACGCTCGAGTTCGAGGAGGGCCGCAATGTCGATGCGGCCGCCGTCGACGTGCAGGCGGCGCTGCTGCGCGCCCAGCGCTCGCTGCCCACCGACATGACGGTGCCGCCCTCGTACCGCAAGGTCAATCCGGCGGACGCGCCAGTGCTGCTGATCGCCCTGACGTCGCCGTCCCTGGCGCCCTCCGACCTGCAGGACTACGCCGAGCACCTGATATCGCCTGCCCTGTCGACCATCGATGGCGTGGCGCAGGTGAACATCTTCGGACCGAAGCGCTATGCGGTGCGCATCCGCGTGCAGCCGGCCTCGCTGGCGGCGCGCAACATCGGCCTGGACGAGCTGAGTTCGGCGCTGCGTGCCGCCAATGTCAACACACCGGTCGGCACGCTGGACGGACCCCGCCAGACGCTCACGCTGCAGGCCAACCGGCAGTTGCGCAACGCGGCCGAATTCGCCGAGCTGATCGTCGGCACACGCGGTGGCAACCCGGTACGGCTCAAGGACGTGGCCGTGGTCGAGGACAGCGTCGAGACGTTCAAGAGCTGGGCCACGCTGAACGGCGAGAACTCGATCACCATGGCCGTGCAGCGCCAGCCAGGCGCCAACACCGTGCGGGTCGTCGACTCGGTGCGAGCCCAGCTGCCGGCGCTCAAGTCCCAGATGCCGCAGTCGATCAATCTGACGCCGGTCAACGACCGATCGGTGTCGGTGCGCGATGCGCTGCACGACGTCAGCCTGACGCTGATCGGCACCATCGCACTGGTGGTGCTGGTGATCTTCCTGTTCCTGCGTCGGCTGGTGGCGACGCTGATCCCCACGCTGTCGCTGCCGGTCTCGCTGGTCGGTGCGGTTGCGCTGCTGTGGGGGCTGAACTACAGCCTGGACAATATCTCGCTGCTGGGCCTGACGCTGGCCGTCGGGCTGGTGGTGGACGACGCGATCGTGATGCTGGAGAACATCATGCGACACGTCGAGGATGGCGTGCCGCCATTCCAGGCTGCGCTGCGGGGCTCGCGCGAGGTCGGCTTCACGATCATCTCGATCTCAACCTCGCTGGTGGCCGTGTTCATCCCGATCTTCTTCATGCCCGGCGTCATCGGACTGCTCTTCCATGAATTCGCGGTGGTGGTCGGCCTGGCGATCCTGGTCTCGGCCTTCGTGTCGCTGACCCTGGTGCCGATGCTGGCAAGCCGATTCCTGTCAGTGCCCTCGCACGACAAGCGCCCGGGACTGCTGGTGCGCATCTTCGAGGCCGGATTCAACGGCCTGCTCAGAGGCTACGCATGGACCCTGGATGCGGCCCTGGCGCACCGCAAATCGGTGCTGCTGGTGGCACTGCTGACCTTTGCGGCCACCGCCTGGCTGTTCGTGATCATCCCGAAGGGATTCTTCCCCGAAGAGGACATCGGCCAGATCCAGGTGACCACCGAAGCGGGTGAGGACACTTCGTTTCCGGCCATGGTGCGACTGCAGGAACGGGCCGCGGCCATCATCCGCGCAGACCCCAACGTGGCCGCGGTCAGCTCGTTCAACGGCGGCTCCGGCGCGCAGAACACCGGCCGGATGTTCGTGTCGCTGAAGCCGCGCGCCGAACGCCAGCCGATGAAGCTGGTCATCGACAACCTGCGGCGCAAGCTGCGCGAGGTGGCGGGCATCAACGTCTTCATGCGGCCGGTCCAGAACCTGCAGCTCGGCGGGCGTCAGAGCAAGGCGCGCTACCAGTACATCCTGCAGAGCGTGCGCGCCGACGAGCTCAACGACTGGGCCGGCCGGCTGCAGGAGCGATTGCGAGCCGACCCGATGTTCCGCGACGTCACCAGCGACTCGCAGATGCGTGCGCTGCAGGCGCAGCTGAACATCGACCGCGACCGGGCCAACACGCTGGGTGTGTCGATCGAATCGATCCGCTCGGCGCTGTTCAGCGCCTTCGGCGAACGCCAGGTGTCGACCATCTACATGGCGACGGCCAGCTATCAGGTGATCATGGAAGTGGCGGCCGACGCGAAGCAGGATGAAAGCGCGCTGGGCGGCATCTACGTGCGTTCATCGAACGGCTCTCTGGTTCCGATGTCCAGCTTCACCACGGTCGAACGCACGGTCGGGCCGACGGCGATCAACCACGTCGGTCAGCTGCAGGCGGTCACGATCTCGTTCAATCTCGCGCCCGATGTCGCGCTCGGCGACGCGACGAACA
>DAONCJ010000500.1:0-3482 GCA_035401985.1 Burkholderiaceae bacterium
CGCCTGCATGTCCTTGGGCATCTTGTCGTAGGTGGCCTTGTTCATCATGATGATTCCGGGCGCGTCGTACAGTTCGAGTCGCGTCATCACATTGGCGATCTTGCCCAGACCGGACGGAAAATAAAACGTGATGACCGTGGCGCCCACTTCAGCGAGGCCTGTCTGGAAGGCGGAGGACACCTCGGTGATGCCGATGAAGCTGGGGTTCGCACCCAGGGCTTCCCACATCATCGAGTTGACCTTGTTCGATGCCGCGGCGGCTTTCAGGCCATTGACTTCCTTCGGATGCAGGAACGGCTTCTTGCCGTAGATGTCGACGGTGCCCACCTCGGTCCAGCCCAGGAACTGCACGCCTTTCCTGGCCAGCAGATCAGTGACCGGCTTGGTCAGCGCGGTGTCCAGCGTGCAGTCGAGTTCGGCGTGGCTCTTGAAGTAGAACGGCATCTGGAACAACGCGATCTCGGGCGCGAGCAGTGCCACCGCACCAGCCGAGAAGCCACCCATGTCGATGCGGCCGCGCGCGATCTGCTGCGCGGTGTCCTGCTCGTTGCCGAGTTGTGCGGCGATGAACTGGTCGATCTTGATCTTGCCGCCGCTTTCTTCCTCGACGTCCTTGGCGAAGCGTTCGAGCTGGGTGACCCACGGGGTCTTGGCCGGCGCACCGGTCGTGTAGCGATAGGTCAGCTGGGGCGCGGTCTGCGCCTGCAGCACGCTTGTGCCCATGGCCATCGACAAGGCCACGGCGACAGCAGTTTTCAATCCGGTACGCAAGCTCAGCATGGCTGGTCTCCTGTTTCATTTCGCGGGCAATGATTGCGGTGCGAAATTGTTGTGGGTGGAATCTCGCCGAAGTACGTGATGAACGCAAGGAATCGCGTTGCTGCGCTGCGCCATGTCGTTTCGGTCGATCATTCCCCTGTCCATCGGCGCATGCAGCCCTGAAATAACGCGTGAACGAAGTGTTGGTCTATCGGGTATACCCTCGCTTCGTTCACGAGACTTCTCGCATCCAGTTCCATCCACTCACGGAGCCAGACCATGTCCAACGCCCCCGCATCCAACCCCTCGGCCGCGAGCGCATCGCAAGAGCCGCCGCACTGCCGCCTCGAATCGCCCGGCAGCGACGTGGTGGTGTTCCGGATCACGCGGCCCGCCAAGCTCAATGCGATCACGCGGCAAATTCTGCTGTCTCTGACCGCCTGCCTGGACGACATGGAGCGCAAGGGCCAGCGGCTGCTGGTGATCACGGCTGAAGGCGATCGGGCGTTCTGTGCCGGCACCGATCTGGCCGAGACCCAGCAGATGCCCGCGCCGGCGCGACTCGACAAGAGCGAGATGGCGCGCGCGCTGCTGGTGCGGCTTTCGCGCTCGCGGGTGCTCAGCGTGGCCGCGATCAACGGCCTGGCCTACGGCGGCGGTCTCGAGCTGGCGATGGCCTGCACCTTCAGGGTGGCGGCCGCCCATGTGAAGGTGTCGCTGCCGGAGATCAAGCTGGGCATCCTTCCGGCCTATGCCGGGACCCAGTTCCTGCCGGCGCTGGTCGGCGCGGCGCGGGCGCTGGACATGATGCTCACGGGACGGCCCGTGCCGGCCGATGAGGCGCTGGCCATGGGGCTGCTGAACCGCGTGGTGCCGGCGGGCGGCGACGTGCTGGACGCCGCTGTGGCCCTGGGCCGTGAGGCCGTCCAGTTCAGTCCGGACGCGATTGCCGGCATCCGCGAGTGCGTGGCTGCAGCGGGCGCCGCGGTCAGCGATGCGGGACTGGCGGTCGAGGATCGCGTGGTGCGAGCCGTGTCCCTGACCGAGAATGCGCGCGAGGGTGTCGCTGCCTTCCTCGAGAAGCGTCCGGCGGTTTTCCGCTGAGCGGTGTGGCGGTGCCGGCGTGATGGCGGCTCCCGGATTTTCCGTGCCGAGAAGCGTCACGCCGCGCGTGTCGGCGGCTGTGGCTGTCGCCTACCTGGTGCTGTTTCTCGGATTCGACTGGATCAGCTTCATCCGGCCGCTACAGGGCCTGAACATCACGCCATGGAATCCCCAGCCGGCGCTGGCGATTGCCTTGCTGCTCTGGAATCGCCGCTGGCTGTGGCTGGTGTGGGCGGGTCTGCTGTCCGCCGAGCTGATCGTCCGCGGGCCACCGGCCAGCTGGGTCGCGACGCTGGCCGCCACCGCCGCCCTGAGCCTTGTCTACGCGGCGATGGCGCGGGCGCTGGCCCGCCGCCTCGATCCGGCGTTGGCACTGTCCAACCGGGCCGACCTGCTCTGGTTCGCCGGCATATCGGTGGTCGGGGCGCTGATCACCGGCGCGGTCTATGTCAGTGCGTTTGCCGTGGCCGGGCTCGGGCCCCAAGTCTCGCTGCTGGCCGGAATCGGCCGATACTGGATCGGCGACGCCGTGGGCCTGGTCGTGATGCTGCCGCTGCTGCTGGCGCTTGTCGATTCGACACGCCGGGCGGTCCTGTGGGAGGTAGTCAAAAGGCCGCAATGGCAGCTGATCGCCCTGCTGATCGGTGTCCTGATCTGGGTGGTGTTCGGCCGCGCCAACCACGAACAAGTGAAGCTGGTCTATCTGCTGCTGCTGCCGGTCGTCCTGGCATCGGCGAAGTTCGGGCTGTCGGGCGCCGTCCTGTCGGCCACTGTGACCCAGTTCGGCCTCATCGCCGCGGTGCAGACGGTTCAGCACACCGATCTGAGCGTCTTCGAGCTGCAGGCCTTGCTGGCGGTCATCACTGTCACCGGTCTGTGGCTGGGGGTCGCGGTCGATGAGCGCGAGCGTGCCGCTGCGCAGCTGCGTGGCTCGCTGCGGATGGTCGCGGCCGGTCAGATGGCCGCAGCACTCGCGCACGAGCTGAGCCAGCCGCTGACGGCACTCAGCAACTATGCGCAGGCGTGCCGTCTGATGCTGGCGGACGCCCGACCCCTGACGGCCGCGCAGCTGTCGACGCTCTCCGAGGTGTCGCGCCAGATGGTTCATGATGCGCACCGCGCCAGCGAAGTGATCAAGCGGCTGCGCGATTTCTTTCGCAGCGGAACCACGCAGCTGCGTCCAGTCCAGCTGACGGATCTGCTGACCGAGGCACTCGAATCGCAGGAGCGCCGGGCGCAGGCTTCAGGGCTGCGCCTCGGGCTGCAGGCCGAACCGGCGCTGCCGACGGTGTGGCTGGACCCGGTGCAGATCGCCGTGGTGCTGCGCAACCTCCTGGTCAACGCGCTGGACTCCGCGTCGAAGGTCGCGAAGGAAGGGCAGGTGCGGGTCCTTGCGCGGGTGGAAGACGACCATCTCAGAGTCGATGTCACGGACAACGGAGCAGGTGTCGATCCGGCGCGTTTTGCGACGCTGTTCGAACCAGGACCCTCGGACAAGCCGGGCGCCATGGGCGTCGGACTGAGCATCTGTCGTGCCATCATCGAAGCGCATGGTGGCCGCTTGTGGGCCGAACCGGGCCCGGGGGGGCGCTTCTGCTTCACGATTCCGCTGGGCTCCG
>DAONCJ010000501.1:0-3466 GCA_035401985.1 Burkholderiaceae bacterium
CATGTAGCGCTCGAGTTCGTCGGCGCTGATGCCGGCCAGAGCCACCACCTCGGGATCGATCCAGGCGCGCGGATCGATCGCAGCACCTGAGGTCGAGATCTCGAGCGTCAGACCCTCCGGGCCGGCGAAGTAGATCGACAGGCAGAACCCGTGATCGATCGGGCCGATCACGTTGACGCCGCGCGACCGGATCCGGTCGCGCAGAATGAGCAGATCGGCGTCACTGTCGACGTTCAGGGCCAGATGCTGCATCGTGCCGGGTGCCGACGGGGCCCCGGCGTTTCCGGCATGGCTGACGCCGGGCAGCGGCTGCGTAGCGGCGATCTGCGGGCTCTGCACGAAGGCGATCGAAGCGCGGTCATTGAGTTTCATGAATCCGTGCCACGCACCCTGGACGCCATGCATCCAGTACAGCGCCACCAGCTCCATGCCGAGCACGTCAGAGAAGAATTCGATCTGCCGCTTGATGTCGCCGGTCGAGATCGCCAGGTGGTGCAGTCCGTTGGGCTTGGTCATCGTGGCTCGCTGCGGTTGGTTGCAAAGGCATCGTAACGATACAGCCAGTCGAGCATCGTGCCGCGCGCGCTGGCCACCTGACGGTTGCGCAGCCAGGCCGGAATGCCCGACAGGTGGAACAGCCAGGCGTTACGGCGCGAGCCGGCCTGAATGCGGCTGGTGCGGGGGCGGCGAAGCGCCTCGTAGGTGGCCAGTCCCTGCGCGATTTCGGCATCGCCGCCGACGCATTGCGCCAGCACCGCGGCATCCTCGATCGCCATCACCGCGCCTTGCGCCATGAAGGGCAGGGTGGGGTGGCAGGCGTCGCCCAGGAGGGTCACGCAGCCGTCGCTCCAGCGCGCCATCGGCGGGCGGTCGAACAATGCCCATTTGAAGCATTGCGCCGGATCCATCGCCTCGATCAGGCTGCGAACCCCGGGATGCCAGCCGACGAAATCGCGCTCGAGTTCGTCGCGGTCGCCGCGTTCAGTCCACGACTCGCTCTGCCAGCCGGTCTTCTCGACGACGCAGACACAGTTGACCAGTTCGCCGCCACGCACGTAGTAGTGGACGAAGTGGCGGCCCGGGCCCCACCAGGCGGTGGTCACCGGACGGATCAGGCCCCGCGGAAGCTGGTTCGCCGGCACCAGGGCGCGCCAGGCAATGTTGCCGGTGAACACCGGCTGCTGCTCACCGAACAGATGGCGCCGAACCACCGAATGGATGCCGTCGGCGCCCACCAGAAGCGCGCCTGCATGGCGCTGTCCGCCCGCGGTGACGGTGACGCCGTCCCGGCCATGCTCGATGGACTCGACGCGCGCCCGGGTGTGCACGCGGATGGCGGGATGCGCCGCATCCGCAGCGGCCAGGACCCGCATCAGGTCGGCACGATGCACGTGGTAATACGGAAACCCGTACTGACCCAGCACCTCAGCGCCGAGCGGGGTGTTGGCGATGACCGAACCGTCGCGCCAGTCGCGCATCTCCGTCGATTCGGGAACGAAGGCGATGCTGCGCAAGGCTGCCTCGAGTCCCAGCCGATGCAGCACCCGCGTGCCATTGGGGCTCAACTGGATGCCCGCGCCGATTTCCTGGATGCCGTCGGACTGCTCGAAGACCTGCACCTCGAAACCGGCCTGCGCGAGGCACAGCGCGGCCGTCACGCCACCGATGCCGCCGCCTGCAATGAGTGCGATGCGTGCCGACATCGCTCAGCCTGCCGGCACGGACGGCACGGACGGCGCGGCGCCGCGGCGCGTGGGGCCGGCTGGCATCTGTTCGACGTGCAGGAAGGGGAACAGTGGCGGCATGGCGTAAGCGCTCCGGGCAGGGCGCCGTCGTATCGGCGCGGTCGAGGCAGAGTGTAGACAAGGCCTGGCTTGCAGCGCGAGGAGGGCACAGGGCCGATTCCACAATCGAGCGCCCGACTCGGCGCCCGGGCGGGGGCATCCGGCGCTGTAGGATGAGCGTCGCACAGACGCGCGCGAGCCCGCGCGAACAAACAGACGGGCCTGCGCGCCCGCGCAAACAGGGAGCACACGATACCGATGAACGCCGTACCACCGAACCTGCTGCTCGGCCTGGCCCTGCTGGCGATCGGCGTGCTGCTGGGCGCACTCGTCCATTGGCTGGCCACCCGTGGATCGGCGGCGCGCGCCGTCGAAGCCGCGCTTGCCCAGGCGACGCTGGCGCAGGACGCCGAGGTGGCCCGGACGACCTCGGCACTGAACGCGAAGCTGGCCGGACTGGAAGAGCGCATCCTGCATCGGGACGCCGAGCACACCCGGCTGCAGCAGGCGTTCGACGAATTGCAGCAGCGTCAGACGGCGCTGCGGGACACGCTGGACGACTCCAGCAACGAAGTGGCGGGCCTGCGCGAGCGGGCATCGCGCCTGCCCGAGCTCGAGCGCAAGCTGATGGAGGCGGCAGCGCTGCTGTCGGCCGAGCGCGCCGAGGTCCAGCGGCAGAGCAACAGCAATGTCGAGCTGACGACCCGGCTCGAGGCCGAGCAGGGCCGCACCGGAGCCAACCTCGCGCTGCTGAACGAGGCGCGCGACACGCTGTCGAATCAGTTCAAGACGCTCGCTGACGAGATCCTCGAGACCAAGTCCAAGCGCTTCGCCGAGCAGAACATCCAGAGCCTGGGCACGCTGCTCGATCCGCTGCGTCAGCGCCTGGCGGACTTCCAGACAAAGGTCGACGATGTCTATGTGAAAGAGAGCAAGGATCGTTCGGCGCTGGCCGAACAGGTGCGCCAGCTGATGGAGCTCAATCAGCGGGTCGGCCAGGAGGCCAGCAATCTGGTCGAGGCCCTGAAGGGCTCATCGAAAGTGCAGGGCGACTATGGCGAGATGCTGCTCGAACGCACGCTCGAATTCGCCGGTCTGGTGCGCGATGTGCACTACGTCGTTCAGGATTCGCGCACGCTGGAGGACGGGCGGCGCCAGCGGCCTGATGTCGTGGTCAAGCTGCCCGGCGAACGCTGCCTGGTGATCGATTCGAAGTTCTCGCTGACCGCCTACGAACGCTACACGAGCTGCAATACGGACGAAGAACGTCGAGCGGCCCTGAAGGCGCACATCGACTCGGTGCGCACGCACATTCGCCAGCTCTCCGAGAAGGACTACACAGCGGCGTATCAGCTGAAGACACTCGACTTCGTCGTGCTGTTCGTGCCTCTGGAACCGGCGTATTCGATGGTGCTGGCGAACGACCACGCGCTGATCGAGGACGCCTACAAGCGCAATGTGCTGGTGGTGACGCATTCCACGCTGATGTTCGTGGTCCGCACCGTCACCAACCTGTGGATGCAGGAGGCGCAGAGCCGAAATGCCCAGGAAATTGCGCGGCGCGGCGCCGATCTGTTCGACAAGCTGTCGGCCTTCGCAGGCGACATGGAGACCCTGGGCAATCGCCTGCGCTCGGCGCAGGACGCGTACGACGACGCGCGCAAGAAGCTGAGCAGCGGCAG
>DAONCJ010000502.1:0-3463 GCA_035401985.1 Burkholderiaceae bacterium
CGAACGGGCCGCGCGGGCGGTGATGCTCAGCACCGTCGCGCTGGTGGTGGCCTCGCTTCTGCCCGGTTTCTTCGGGGCCGGTCCGGTGTATCTTGCCGGCGCGGTGGCCGGCGGCGGCTACTTCGTCATCAAGTCGTGGGGCCTGCTGCTGGAGCCTTCGCGCAGCTCGGCGATGGGCGCGTTTTCGGCGTCGCTGGTCCAGCTGAGTCTGGTCCTGGTCGCCGCGACGATCGACGGCCTGATGCGATGATTCGCCGCATCGCCCTGGCTGTCTGCGGGGCATGGTTGTCGGGCGCCGTGCTGGCTGGCGAACCTGCGGGCGCACTGCGCGAGACCGCCGCTTCGCCGGTGACTGCGCAAGCGCCGGCTGCACTCGATGCACCAGCCGCCGTGCGCGACAGCCAGGCGGCGATCGGGCGCCAGATCGGCGAGCATCGTCTGCTCGACCGGCAGGGCCGCGACGTGCGGCTGGCCGACTATCTCGGCAAGCCGCTGCTGGTCAGCTTCATCTACACCGGCTGCTTTCAGATCTGTCCGACCACGACGCAGTCGCTGGCGCGAGCCGTCGATCAGCTGGCGCGTGACTTCGGACCCGACAAGTTCAATGTGCTGAGCATCGGGTTCAACCAGCCTTTCGATTCGCCGGCGGCGATGCGAGCCTTTGCGGCGCAGATGCGGATCGACGCGGTCAACTGGGAATTCCTCAGTCCGCCGGCGCCGCTCGTCGATGCGCTGACCCGCGACTTCGGTTTCAGGTATGCGGCCACGCCCGCGGGATTCGATCATGTGCTGATGGTGTCGGTGCTCGATCCGCGCGGGCGGATCTATGCGCAGGTCTATGGCGACCAGCTCTCGCCCGACAAGCTCGGAGAGCCGGTGCGCCTGCTGCTGCGCGATGCGCCGATGCCCGCCGGCCTGCCAGTGGCCGAGCTGATCGAACGGGTGCGCATCCTGTGCACCGTCTATGACCCCGAGACAGGCAAGTATCGCTACAACTACGGCCTGATCCTCGAGATCGCCGGCGGGGTGACCTTCGCGCTGGCGATGATCTGGTTCTACGCGAACGAATGGCTGCGGGTGCGTCGACAGCGGCGCGGCCAGAGGGTCCACGGCGGCCCGCGTCCCTCGGCAGGGTCCGGCGACCCGCCACTGGTCGAGCGTCCGGCCGACACGTGATGGCCGCCCTTCAGTCGCTGCACGCGCTGCGCCTGTGGGCGCTGGCGCTCTATCGCCGCCTCGAGCAGGCCTTCGACCGGGTGTTCGGCGCTTCGCTGAATCCGCTGCGCCATCTCGGTTCTCTGGGCTTTCTGCTGTTCTGGCTGCTGGCGATCTCCGGGATCTTCGTCTACATCCTGTTCGACACCTCGGTGGTCGGCGCGTACCGATCGATCGACCAGCTCTCGAAGGGGCCCTGGTACGAAGGCGGGCTGCTGCGCAGCGTGCATCGCTACGCCGCCGACGGGTTCGTGCTGGTCATGCTGGGGCATCTGCTGCGCGAGGGACTGGCGGGGCGATACCAGGGATTTCGACGGGTTCCCTGGCTGACGGGCGTGCCGCTGCTGCTGCTGGCTTTCGTCAGCGCCATCGGGGGCTTCTGGCTGTGCTGGGACCAACTCGGGCAGTTCTCGGCCCTGGCGACGGCCGAATGGCTCGACAGGCTGCCGCTTTTCGGCTCGCCGCTGACGCGCAACTTCCTGACCGCCGCGGCCGTCAGCGACCGGCTGTTTTCGCTGCTGGTGTTCGTGCACATCGGGGTGCCGCTGCTGCTGGTGTTCGGGCTGTGGTTCCACATCCAGCGCATCTCGCGGGCGGCCGTGTTCCCGCCGCGCCCGCTGGCCGCCGCCACGACGCTGACGCTGTGTGTTCTGGCGCTGGCCGCGCCCGTTCAGAGCCATGGGCCGGCCGACATGGCGATCGTGCCCGCGCAGCTGCAGATCGACTGGCTGCTTCTGTTCGTGCATCCGCTGACCTATGCCACGTCAGGCGAGACGGTGTGGGCTCTGCTGGGTGTCTCGCTGATCGTGCTGCTGGGGCTGCCGTTTCTGCCCCAGCCTGCCCCGGTGCCGGTCGCCACGGTCGACGCCGACAATTGCAACGGATGCCGGCGCTGCTTCGACGACTGTCCGTATCAGGCCGTCACGATGGTTGCGCATCCGACGCGGCCCGCGCGCCAACTCGCGCAGGTCAACGCCGATCTGTGCGCGAGCTGCGGCATCTGTGCCGGCGCCTGCCCGTCGGCCACGCCGTTCCGCGGCATCGCGTCGCTGGTCAGCGGCATCGACATGCCGACGCTGACCGTCGATGCGATGCGTCGCCAGCTGCGTGAAGGCCTGGCCGGTCTCGCGCGCGGCGGGCCGAGGATCGTCGTCTTCGGCTGTCGGCAGGGCGCCGCGGCCGATCGGCTGGCGGCGCCAGATGTGCTCTGCCTGAACCTGCTGTGCGCCGGACAGCTGCCGCCGTCCTTCATCGAATACGCGCTGCGCGACGGTGCCGACGCGGTGCTGATCGCAGCCTGCGAGCCCGCGGGCTGCGAGTTCCGGCTGGGCTCGCGCTGGACGCTCGAGCGGATCGCCGGAGCGCGCGAGCCGCACCTGCGTGACAGCGTGCCGCCCGACCGGGTCACGGTGGCCTTTGCCGATGCCGGCGAGGAGGCCTCGCTGGCCAGGGCGCTCGATGCCCTGCGTCAGCGGCTGCGCGCCATGCCGCCCCCACCTGTTGACGACCGGATTGCTGTCCATGGCTGAACGCATCGCTTCCACTCCTGCCGCCTGGATCGGCCAGGCCCTGCTGTATGCCGTATTCGCGCTGATCATCGGCGTGTTCTCGCAATGGCCGGCCTATCGCCACCTTGACCCCGGTCAGGCGCTGATCAAGGTCAGCTTCAATCACCAGGGCAAGCCGGTGTCGGCCTGTCGCCCGGCCACCGAGCAGGAACTTGGCAAGCTGCCGCCGAACATGCGCGCGCCGATGGTCTGCCCGCGCGAACGCACACCCATCACCATCGAGATGGATCTCGACGGGACGGCGGCACTGCGCCATGTGGCCGTCCCATCGGGCTTGTCGCGCGATGGCGCGTCGGCCTTCTACCAGCGTCTGCCGGTCAAGGCCGGCACCCATCGACTGGCGATCCGCGTCAAGCACGACGCGCAAAGTCCGGGCTTCGACTTCGAACGCCAGGCCACCGTCACGCTGCGGTCGGCTCAGGTCCTGGTGATCGATTTCGATCCGGGCAAAGGCGGGATCACATTGCAATGAACACACTCGCACACACCTGGCCGCGGCAGGCGGCCACCTTCCTGGGCGACGCGCCGGCCGACGGCGTCCGCTACACGATCTCTCTGCCGGTGGGGGCGCAGCGCACCCTGGCGCGCGGCTGGCTGTGGCTGGCGATGGCGGCGCTGATCGGGTCCGGACTGTTCTCGCTGCTGCTCGTGCTGTCGCGCACGCCCGGCGTCAACCGCTG
>DAONCJ010000503.1:0-3458 GCA_035401985.1 Burkholderiaceae bacterium
GCGTCGCTTTCGCACTCTGCCCAGGGCTTGATGTGCGAGGCGCGCAGCAGCGGCAGAACGTCGAGCCCGGTGACGGCGCAGCGCCCGTGCCAGTAGTCGATCAGCGACTCGCGGAAGATGGCCTGCCCGACACGCTGGATGACCAGACGCTCGGCTTCGGTCGTCGCCGGCAAGCGCTGTGCCTCACCCGCAAACAACCTCTCCCCCTCGCCCGACAGCAGGCGCGCGACCCGCCCGGCGCGCTGGATCATGGCATGCAAGGCCTCGTAGCCCCTGACCTGATCGACAACCGCAGGCCACGGCCCGGTGTCGAAGCGCGCGACGGTGGCGCAATCGTGCGCCACCTTGTGGCCCCAGGCGGCAACGGCGAAACCGACGCGGTACCTCTCGCCCGCCCCGGCCACGACGCCCAGCGCCTGCGGGAATGCCGACGAGCGGAAGCTCATCCAGGGCCCCTCGCGCGCGGGTGTCAGGTCGAAACCGGCGTCCTGTGCGGCCTTCTCGACGCGGGTCTGATCGAGCACGCCGCCGGCCCCGGCTCGATCGCGACTCATGCACACACCGCCTCGGCCAGCTTGACGTCGGCTTTTTTCAACAAGTCGGCCAGCTGCTGACCCACCGTGGACAAATCCTGCAACGACAGCTCACCAATCGTCACGGTCGACTGCTTTCCTCTCTCGAAAACCAGTCGCTTGCGCACGCTCAGGTGCGCACCGCCTGCCGCATGCCAGGGATAAATCAGCAACACCACAGCGCATTCGTAACCCTCGGCATAGGCCAGCATCTGGTACAGGTCGCCCTGCGCGATGCCGAGCTTGCGCTCTTCGGGCGACAGGCGTTTCCATTTGGTGTCGACCACACACAGCGACAAGCCGCCCTGGCGCACCACGATATCCGGCCGCAGCCGGAACAGTCGCTGGTTCGACTTCAGGTCGCGCACCAGGTGATGGCGGGAATCCTGAATCGACACCTCGCACGCCGATTTGCGCAACTCGCGCCGCAGCGTTCGTGCGACGAAGCGCTCGAACAGATCGTTCATGTCGAAGAGCAGCGCGAACGAGTTCTGATCTCCAGCGTAGAGCCCGGTCGTCGTTCCCTGCAGGAACAACCTGGCCATACCGAGGCACAGGCCGAAGCGCTCGCCGATGCGGTCGAGCGTCACTCGCACGAGCCAGTCTGCCGCCGGCACGATATCCGAAACGCCCTCGAAGGCCGGCAACAGCTCGCGCAGCGCCTGCTGCGTCGTGTTGTTCGACGCCAGGCGCAGCATGCGCACGATGGCCACCCGCAATAACTGGTTCAGCGCATGATCCTCGTCGAACTCGTCGAAGGCACAGGCGGTGCGCTCCCGGTGCACCAGGTTCCGCCGGAGTTGCTCATCGATCTGCAACCGGCCACGCACCGTCGGCAGATCGTCTCTCTCCTCGCGGTAGCGGCGGATCAGCCCGCGCCGCAACTGGTCGGCCAGCGCCCGGCAGAAAAGCCGCATCAGCAGGTCGAGCCAACTGCTGTTGTTCTTCTCCAGGACCGCCTTTCCGGGCGTGGCACCTTCCAGGTCGTAGGCGACGAGCAGCATCCGCAACAGATTGTGGCGCACCGCCGGGAGGTCGCTCACACCCGCCACCTGCTCGATCTTGGGCAGGAACTCCACCGTACGGTTTGCCAGCCGCACCGCACCCACGAACTGCGCCGGCCGCACCCACGTGCGCGACATATGCTCGATGACAGGGATGCGCAAGCGGGCCGCCAGCCCGTCGAGCTGGTTGATCTCGGCCACCGAGAACGCCCGCGCGGTCGCTGACGACAAGGCCTCGACCACCGGGATCCGCTCGTACTCCCGGAAGCTGACGAGGCTCATGCGTAGATGGCTTTCACCATGTCCGGCGTCAGCGTCTTCACCACCTCGAAATGGACGCGGCCGTCACTCACTTCGGCATCGCTGCCAAACAGGTCGGCAGCATTGATCTTGTCTTGCTTGACGATCTGATCCTGCGGATTCTTCTTCCCATCCCCGAAAACCAGCCGGATCTTCGACCAGTCCTCGAAAAAGTATTCCTGCAGCAGCGGAATCACCTTGCGCAGCAGACAATGCTGCAGATCGTCAAAGGTCTTGATGTGGATGAAGTAGGCGTGCCCCAGGGTATGTTCGCGGTCGAAGAGATAGGCGATGCGCCGGTTCAGCGTCTCCAGCAATTTACGCAGATCAACGCCGTCGACCGCAACAGCCTGCAGAGCGGTGACATCCGGCAGAGCGGTGACATCCGGCATCAGTTCGTCGAACGTGAAGCGGCGGCGCAGGGCCGTATCGAGCAGCGCAATCGAGCGGTCGGCGGTGTTCATCGTCCCCAGCACGTACAGGTTCGGAGGTAGGCCGAAGGCAGGCTCCTCCTCGGGATCAACGTACGGCAGACTGCAGGTCAACTCGTTGACCGCCCCCAGCCGCTTGTCGTCCTCGATCAGCGTGATCAGTTCGCCGAAAATCTTGGCGATGTTGCCCCGGTTGATCTCGTCGATGACCAAAACGAAGTTTCTGAGCACTTCTGGCGCCTTCTGCTCGGGTACCCCGAGCTTGTCGTCGGCCTTTTCGAGGTACTTGATCACCGCATAAAAGAAGGACTTGTTATAGGAGCAATCAGTCATGTCGCCCGGTTTGGTGTACGACCTGCGCTTCGGCCAGAGTACCGCGAGGCCTTTTTTTGGAATGTTGTACTTCATCAGGCTGGATTCGGTCTCGCTCAGGCTGATCCCCTTTGCCTGCTTTGCAATCCGCGCCTGAGTCTTGGTTCCGCCATAGAGCGGCAGCTGAACATATTGGCTGGCTGAGTTTGAAATATCGTCGACCAACTGGCCGTAGGCCCGCTCGAAGCGTTGCATGTCGGTCAGCGCGGTTCCCGGCTGCAACCGCGACGCGCGCCAATTCTCCTCGGCGGCTTCGGCGATGCGCTTGACCGGCCCCGGCTCGACGCCATAGACGACCTGGTCGCGTTCCGTTCTGGGCCGGATACCCACCACGAAATCCTGATAGGTGTAGGACGGATGGAAGGTCACGAACTCGATCTGACCACTCGTGCGGTACTGGTCGAACTTCTTCTTTGCCGCCGCATACGCATCCGGTGTCGCCATCAGCGTCGACACGGGATGCCCGTCGATGATCGCCACCGCCTCGGCCACCGCGCGGTAGGTCTTGCCGGTTCCCGGCGGTCCGTAGAGGATTCGGTTGAGGGGCCCTGCCCCCGCGTTGCCAATTGCGGTCAACATCGTATCTGGCACCATTTCCACCGCTTTTGTCTCCATGACTTCCTCCAGCCTCACGCCGAAATAGGGTTGCAGCAGCGTCTTCTCGAATACCGAAAGCTGCTCCTTGGGGACCTGCGAAAAGGTCGAATTGCCGGCCGGCGTCCATTTTTGCTTGTTCTTCGCGTACGGCGTGCTGCTCTGGCTCTGTTTCAGCACCACAT
>DAONCJ010000504.1:0-3449 GCA_035401985.1 Burkholderiaceae bacterium
CCTGGGTCCGATATCCGAGCGCATTGCGCGCAGCCAGCAGGCCCGAGATGCCCGAGCCCAGCCCGATCGGAACGTAGACGGTGTGCAGATCCGGAACGGCCCGCAGCAGCTCGATCCAGCAGGTGGCCACACCGGCGACCAGCAGCCGATGGTAGGACGGCACCAGGTGCAGCGAGCGTTCGCGCGCGAGCCGCTCGGCGTGCTCCAGCGACGCCTGGAAATCGTCGCCGTGTTCGATCAGCTCGACGCCCAGCGCCCGCATCGCCGCGTTCTTTTCCACGCTGTTGCCGTGCGGCACGACGATGGTCGCGGCAATGCCGTAGCGGCGAGCCGCCAGCCCGACGGACTGGCCGTGGTTCCCGCGGGTGGCCGAGATGACCCCGGCCGGCTTTGCATCCCCTTCGTTCAGCGCAGCGAAGTAGACGAGACCGCCGCGGACCTTGAATGCGCCGATCGGCGTGTGGTTCTCGTGCTTGGCCCAGACCTCGGCGCCGAGACGCTCGCACAGCAGCGGCCAGCAGTACTGAGGGGTGGCCGGCATGGTCGCGTAGACGGTGCGGGCGGCCTGTTCCATCTCACTGAGGGGGGGAAGCATGGGATTTCCATTTCATGGCTGCGCCGCGCATCGTGGCGCAGCGACCGACGGACAAGGGCGCCGTTGCTGCTCTGAGACAACCGCCGCCTGCGTCACGCGCGCGGCGAGACACTGTGAATGTAACCCCTAGTCCCATTCGTCAGAGCATGTCCGCAGCAGTCAAGAATTCGAAACACCGATCAAGCGCCGGGGCAAGCTCCGAGCCCGCCGTCTATACGCGCTATCGCTTGCAGGCGGGATGGATCAAGCTGGGGATGTTCGTCTCGGGTCTCGATCGGCCGTGGCTCGACACGCCGTTCATGATGCAGGGCTTCCTGGTTTCCTCGCCGCAACAGATCGCAGCACTCCAGCAGTATTGCCAGTTTGCAGTCGTCGATATCCGTGCTTCGCTGCGCGAAGTGGTGGGGCTGATCCTCGAACGTGGAGAGCCGGTCACCGACGAAATCGACCCCGAATCGGCCGCCCATTGGGGGTCCGAGGCCAGCGCGCGCGCGCGCCGGGAGGCGGAATCCCTGGCTTCGGCAGGCTCGGCACCGGCTCGGACGGCACGCCGCCCGCCGGCGCCCGAGCACGAGCCGCCGAACACCCGACCCCTCGTGCGTCCCCTGCCGCAGCCGGCACCGCAGGACGCAGCGGCCCGACCGCACCGGCAGCTGCCGCAGCACGAAGAGGGATTCCAGTCGAACCGACCCCAGGTTGTGCGCGGCAAGCGCTCGGCAAAGGTGAATGGTTCGGCAAGCAACTGGTTGCTCGGCCTCTTCAAGTCGTTCTTCAGACTTGGCGGCGCCAGCGGCCGGTCGACGGCGCAGGGCGGCATCCCTTCCGAGCTCCAGAAGGAAATTCGCGCCTCGCTTCGACCTGGCGAGCGACTGCAGGACTGGACCGAGGCACGGCCGATCGAAAGCGAGCTGCCGCGCGCCCGGGAGGCGCTGGCGCACGGCGAAAAGGCGCTCACGAAGGCGTTCCAGGAGCTTAGCGCCGGCGAAACCTTCCATGTCGAGCCGGTGCGTGACGCGATGGACCACGTGGTGGCCAGCATGGTCGACAACCCCAATGCGCTGCTGTGGCTGGCGAACCTGCGCGACCGCGACGAACGCAGCTATCGGCACACCTTGCGGGTGGCGCTGTACCTGGTCGCGCTGGGCCGACAGCTTGGCTTTCCGCGCGCGCAACTGGTCCGCATCGGCATGATCGGACTGCTGGCGGATGTCGGCAAGGCCCGGCTTCCCGGCGCCATGTTCGAGAAGCCCGGTGCGCTGACCGCAGCCGAGTATTCCGTGGTCAAGAAGCACGTCGAGCACAGCCTCGCGATCCTCAGGGAGTCGCCGGATGTGCCCGAGGAGCTGATGGTGGGCGTGGCGCAGCACCATGAGCGGATGGACGGCAGCGGCTATCCGAAGGGGCTTTCAGGGGCGGAGATCAGCGTCTACGGACGCATGGCGGGCATCGCTGACACCTTCGCCGCCATGACGACCGATCGACCGTACGCCGAGGCCATGACGCCGTACCGTGCACTGACCAGCCTCTTCGAGTGGGCGGACAAGTCGTTCCACGCGCCGCTGGTCGAGCAGTTCGTGCAGGCCATCGGGGTGTTTCCGGTCGGCAGCATGATCGAGCTGTCGAGCGGCGAAGTGGCGGTCGTGCTTGCGCACAATCTGGTGCGCCGACTCGAGCCGCGCGTGCTGGTGCTGACCGATGCCGACAAGCAGCCGCTGGCCGACCCGGTCGCGCGCGACCTGCTCGAAAAATCGGACGACGAGGACGAGCAGCGGGTCTACATCCTCAAGGGCCTGCCGCCCGGAGCGTATGGCATCGAGCCGCGCGACTACTACATCGATGCCTCCCAGAGCAGCGACCCGGCAGTCTGAGAAGTCCGGGCTGGGCGTGGCGCCGCCATCCCGGCGGGTCGAGCCGCGGGCGCTGCTTTCCGTGCTGGCCGAGGTTCAGCCTTGCGCGCTGCTGCTCGTGATGCTGAACCGGTCAGACCGCCTGGCGGCCCTGGGCGGCTCGATCGAATCCACCGAAGTGATGCGCGAGATCGTCCGCCGGCTGGAGTCCGTGCTGCGGCCGAACGACCTCTATTCGCTGCCCAGCCATGAGGAACTTTGGATTTCGCTCGGCGGCCGGCAAGGTGTTGCGGTCGCCGAGCTGGCAGCCCGCAGGGTTCGCGAAATGCTGGCCCGGCCTCTGCCGCCCTCGTGCACGAAACCCGGCGGTGAAAAGGTGTGGCTGCACCCGGCCGTCGGGGTGGTCTGTCAGGGGGAGGAGGGTGGCCTGGGCAGCGACGAGCTGCTGTCGCTCGCCGATCGGGCTTGCCGCAGTGCCAGCACATCGATGGAGCGCATCGGTATCGCCAGTATCGACGCCGGCCATCCCGTCGTCGGGGTCGAGCAGCGCGTCTCCGACATCCGGGCTGCGATCAAGGCGAACGACCTGGACGTGTTCTTCCAGCCGCAGGTGCTGATTTCCGACAGGCGCTGCATCGGCGCCGAGGCGCTGATCCGCTGGCCGAGCCATCTGCGCGGAAAAGTCAGCCCCGTGGAGATCGTGTCGGTCGCGGAGTCCGACGGGCTGATGCTGCCATTGACCATGTTCGTGCTGAACAATGCGCTGCGGCACCTGGCCGCCTGGCGCGAGCGGGGGTTCGACATGGCGGTGTCGGTCAACATCTCGGCGGCGACGCTCGGCGATGCGTCGTTCCCGATGCTGATCCGGCAGGCGCTGGACACCTGGGGCATCGCGGCCGCCAATCTCGTGCTCGAGCTGACCGAGCAGCAGATCGTCACCGACGAGGCCCGCGCGCTGCGCTTCATGCAGGCCATCCGCGAGATGGACGTGGAGCTGGCGCTGGACG
>DAONCJ010000505.1:0-3441 GCA_035401985.1 Burkholderiaceae bacterium
CGTGCAGAAAGACGGGCGGCACGAAAGCCGTCAGATCGATCCGGCCGATGAAGCCCACAGCCGCCGGTGGCGGGCCGCCCGCAATCGGCAGCGCACAGAACTGACAATGCTCGAAACCCACGCTGGCCGGCACCGGAACTTCGTCGACGACCGAACCGTCGGTGGCCACGACGAAGATCCGTATGCCCTGGGTGGTGCAGGCCTCGACCCGCCGGTAGGCACTGTCGCTGGCGCTGGCGAGCGCGTGGGAAAGCGCCGGCGCGAGGCTGGCGAACAGCATCACGAGCGCGATCAGAAAGGCGGTGCGGCGGCGGGTCACGCGGTGGGACAGATGAAGGGCGGTCAACGAAGCCGGCTGATTGTACGGAAAGCGCTCCCGCCGTGCCGGCCTGTCGTGCGCGCGATCGCCGTCTTCGCCGGCCGATGCGGTGCTTCTGCTACTCTTGTGGCTGATTTTCGGCCGGGCCTTGCGCGCATGTCCCGGAACTTTGTTCCCACTGTGACTGGCAGGTCCGGGGTCGGGTGCTGGCATTGCCGGACATCTCCGCCCGCCTGAATCCCATGAAAAGCATTCTCTCCCGCATCAGCCTCGCGGCCGCCGTGTTCCTGTCGGCCTGCGGCGGATCCAGCGTGCCCGGCGTCCCCCAGAACGTGACGGTCACCCCGGGTGACGGCCGTGTCGTGGTCTCCTTCACCCAGGAGTCGGGAACCACTTACTGGGTCTTCACCGCGCCAGGCGCCACCGTCGAGTTTCCCGGTTCGTCCTCGGTGACCGGATACCGGTCGATCCGCGGAGCCAGCACGCCCTATTCGTTCACCGGCCTGGTCAACGGCACCCAGTACGCGTTCATCATGGGCGCATCCAATGACGGTTCGAAGGTCGGCGACACCAGTCCGGTGCTGACCGCCACGCCGCGACCGGCCGGGGCGGCATGGAATACGGGCGCTGCGCTCGGAACGGCCGCGCTGAACTCGGTCGTTTTCGACGGCACCAATTTCGTTGCGGTCGGCGCAGGCGGCACCATCTACACCAGCACCGAAGGCCTGACCTGGGCTGCGCAGACCTCGGGCACGACCAGCGACCTGTACGGCATCGCCTTCGTCAACAGCCGGTATGTGGCGGTCGGCGCCAACGGCACCGTGCTGACCAGCACCGACCGCGTGGGTTGGGGCGTGCAGGCCACGGGCACCACCGAAACGCTTTACGGCATCGGCGATTCGGGCGGAACGCTGATCGCGACCGGCAGCAACGGCACCGTGCTGACCAGCAGCGATTCAGCGTCCTGGACCCGTGCCGCGACCGGTGTCACCACGACCCTGTATGCCGCGGCCGGTGTGAACGGCCGGGCGGTCGTCACCGGCGCCGGGGGCACTCTGCTGACCAGCACCGACCTGTCGACGTGGCTGCCTGTCGCCTCGGGCGTCACGGCCGATCTGCGAGGCGTGACGGTCGACACCGCGCGCTTCGTGGCCGTCGGCGCAGGCGGCACCATCCTGGGCAGCGGCGACGGCGTGAACTGGGCGCCGGTTGCCTCCGGCACCACCGCGACGCTGGCCGCGGTCACCTTTGCCAGCCAGTTCATCGCGGTCGGGGCCTCGGGCACCGTGCTCACCAGCCTCGACGGCACGACCTGGCTTAAGCCGGCTTCGGGCACGACGAACGATCTGAACGACGTGTTCTTCGGTCTGGGCCGTTATTCCGCAGTCGGCGCGGCCGGAACGAATCTCACCGCTTTCTGACGCCGGCCGGGGCTGCAAGCGCGGCTGTCGTCCCCACCTGAAGGAGTGCAGCGCCATGATCATCGCCGTCGTCCAGATTCCCATGCCGCGTCGTCCCCGTGACGCCGCCATCGCAGCGCAGACGCGCTCGGCGCCCACCTTCCGCGCGCTCGCTGACAAGGGCCTGCTGCGCAAGGATTATCTGAACGGCGATGCCGGCGGGGGCGGGGTTTACTACTGGACCTCGCTCGAGGCCGCGAAGGCCTGGTACACGCCCGAGTGGATCCGCCAGGCCACCCAGACTTTCGGCGCCGAGCCGGTCATCACGTACTACGAAAGCTATGTGACGGTCGACAACGTGGCCGGCCAGACGCTGGTGCGCGACCAGGACTGATCGGGCCCTTACCGCGGCAGCAGTGCGGCCACCAGGGCCGCGGCCTGTGGACCGCTCCAGTCGAACTCGCCCACGATGACCTGACGGGCTCGGCCGTCCGGGCCGACCAGCACGCTGGTCGGAAAGATGCGCCGGGTCCAGGCCCGCGTCACCGAGCCGTCGCGATCGAGCAGCACCGGAAAGCGGATGCCGGTGGCCGACACGAAGCGTTCGATGCGCGCCTCGGTCTCCTGGTAGTTCACCCCGACCACCGCCAGCCGGCCCGCGCCCAGCCGGTCGGCCAGCGCCTGCAGGGCCGGCATCTCGGCGCGGCAGGGCTCGCACCAGGTTGCCCAGAAATTGAGCAGCACCACCCGGCCGCGCTGCGCGGCCAGCGACCACGGCTGCCCGCGCAGATCGGTCAGCGTCAGCGGCGGGGTGGTCGCGGCGGACCAGGGAGTGAGGGTGTAGCCGGGCGTGCCAGCTGAAGGCGCGCCGGCCGGCTGTGCGAACACCTCGTCCGATCGCATCAGCAGGCCCGCAGGCGCCGCGACGGACAGCATCGCGCCAAGCCCGGACAACACGCGTCGCCGGGTCACCCGATGCGCCCCGCCCCTGCTTGATGCCATGGCCATCGGCTCAGCGGCGCGGCACCAGGGCCAGCACGCGCAGCGGGCTGCCGCTGCCGCGCAGGATCTTCAGCGGCGGACAGATCAGCATCGCGCCGGTGGCGGGCAGCCGGTCGAGGTTGGTCAGGCATTGCAGCCCGTAGCGGCCAGCGCCGTGCATGTAGTAGTGGCAGGGGTAGGGCGGACGCAGATGCGCGCCCTGGCCGGCGTCGGTGCCGATGGCCTCGGAACCGAAGCCCAGCACGTCGCGCTCGCTGACCAGGAACTGCACCACCTCGGCGTCGGGCCCAGGCGTGTGCTGTCCTGTTTCGTCGAAGTTCTGGTAGGCGACCGGGTCGGTGCGGCGCGACCAGTCGGTGCGCATCAGCACCCATGAGCCGGCGGGAATCCGGCCGTGCCGGCTCTCCCATTGCTCGACGGCGGCGACGGTGAGCAGGTGGTCGGGATCGGCGGCCGATTGCGCCGAGCAGTCGATCACGCAGGCGGGGGCGACGAAGTGCTGCACCGGAATGGTGTCCACCGAGTTGCGTGGCAGATCGCGTCCGGACACCCAGTGGATCGGCGCGTCGAAGTGCGTGCCGGTGTGCTCGCCGCAGGAGAAATTGTTCCAGTACCAGCCGGGCCCGCGCTCGTCGTAGGCGGAGATCTCTTCGATGCGAAACGGCTGGCACTGGCCCATCTCGGGGGGCAGCACGATCTGCGGAAACCCGGGCGACAGCG
>DAONCJ010000506.1:0-3432 GCA_035401985.1 Burkholderiaceae bacterium
CCGCGCCGCCGTAGGTGTCGACGATGATCTTGCGCCCGGTCAGGCCGCAGTCGCCTTGCGGGCCGCCCACGACGAAGCGGCCGGTCGGGTTGATCAGGTAGTTGATGTTGCCCTTGATCAGTTCCTTGGGCAGCACCGGCTTGATCACGCTTTCGATCACCGCCTCGCGCAGCGTCTCGTAGCTGACTTCCGGCGAATGCTGGGTCGACAGCACGACGGTGTCGATGGAGTGGGGTTTGCCATCGACGTAGCGCAGCGTGATCTGCGACTTGGCGTCCGGGCGCAGCCAGGGCAGCCGGCCGTCCCGGCGCAGGTCGGCCTGGCGTTCGACGAGGCGGTGGGCGAAGTGGATGGCGGCCGGCATCAGCACCGGCGTCTCGTTGCAGGCGTAGCCGAACATCAGGCCCTGGTCGCCCGCCCCCTGCTCCAGGTTCAGGCCGCGCCCTTCGTCGACGCCCTGGGCGATGTCCTGGCTCTGCTTGCCATAGCAGACCTGCACCGAGCAGCTCTTGTGATCGATGCCGAATTCGCTGTTGTCATAGCCGATGCGGCGCAAGGTATCGCGCGCCACCTGGCTGTAGTCGACATTGGCGCCCGTGGTGATCTCGCCCGCCAGCAGCACCAGGCCGGTGGTGCACAGGGTTTCGGCGGCGACTCGCGAATACTTGTCCTGCGCGAAGATAGCGTCGAGAATCGCGTCCGAGATCTGGTCGGCAACCTTGTCCGGGTGGCCTTCGGACACCGATTCGGAAGTAAAAAGAAATTCTTTGGCCAAAACACTTCTCCGTTCGTTCAGTAACACGATGAATGCGCGCTGCGCATCCGGCCCGCGTGGCCGTCTTCGGAGAAGCGGCGACGCTTTAGCGGAACTTCTTGTGCCGGCGCAAATCCGTTGCGCCCTGCAGTCGCCCCGCAAGTTGTCAGTTAAACCGGCGACGGAGCCGAGTATAAAACACGCCGGCGCACGCGGGCGGACATAGATCACCCCGACAACGGATGCTCCTCGCCGCTTTTCGCCTGATGGCCCGGCTGCCTCTGGGCCTTGCCCAATGGCTGGGCCGCGGGCTCGGCTGGCTGGTCTATGCGCTGTCAGGGTCTTACCGCCGCAAGCTGCGCGACAACCTGGCGCGCGCCGGCATCGACCGGGCGCTGCGCCTGCCGGCGGCGCGCGCTGCCGGGGCGATGATCGGCGAGCTGCCCTGGGTCTGGTTCCGTGACCCGGCCGAGGTGATGGCGCGAACGGTGTGCCCGGACGACAGCGCGCTTCGGGAGGCCCAGGCGCTGGGTCGCGGCGTCATCCTCCTGACACCGCACCTGGGCTGCTTCGAAGTGGTCGCCCGCTGGTGCGCAAATCGCGCGCCGATCACCGTGCTGTTCCGGCCCTCCAAGCTGGCCGCGCTGGCGCCCGTGCTGCAGGCGGCGCGCAATCATGGGGAGATGGCGGCCTTGCCTGCCAATCTGACCGGCGTTCGCGCGCTGCTGCGAGCGCTGCGGCGCGGCGAGGCGGTCGGGCTGCTGCCCGATCAGGTGCCAGGCCAGGGCGACGGACGCTGGGCGCCGTTCCTGGGCGCGCCGGCGTACACGATGACCTTGCCGCAGCGGCTGGCACAGGCCACCGGCGCCGCGGTGGTGCTGGCGGTCGGCGAGCGCCTGCCGCGCGGGCGCGGCTGGCGGCTTCGATTCGAGCGGCTCGCGGGCGATGCCAGTCCCGAGGCGGTCAATGCGGCGATGGAGCGGCTGATCCGCACGCTGCCCGAGCAGTACCTGTGGGGCTACAACCGCTACAAGCGGCCTGCCGGCGCTGACCCGTCATGAGTGAACCGCTCGTGCGGCTCGGCCTGTGGCTGTTCCGGCAGATCGCCCGGCTGCCTGACCGGTGGGTCCGCCGCATCGGCTTCGCGCTGGGCGAGGTGCTGTGGCGGCTGGCGCCGGGGCGCCGAAAGATTGCGCTGACCAACCTGGCCCTGTGCTTTCCCGAACGCACGCCGGCCGAGCGGCGGGCGATCGCGCACGGCCACTTCCGCTGCTATGCGGCGAGCTTCGTCGAGCGCTTCATCCTCTGGCACGAGTCGGCCGAACGCATCTGCAAGCTGGTCCGTGTGGTCGACAAGCACCATTTCGATGCGCACTTCGGCGGGCCGCTGATCATCCTGGCGCCGCACTTCGTGGGCCTGGACGCCGGTGGCATCCGGGTGCAGATCGAAAGCGGGGGCGCATCGATGTTCGCCAACCAGAAGAGCCGGGCGCTGACCGAGCTGATGACGCGCGGCCGCAGCCGCTTCAAGGAAACCCGGATGTTCGTGCGCAACGATGGCCTGCGCCCGGCAATCCGGGCGCTGCGCGACGGCCTGCCGTTCTATTTCCTGCCCGACATGGACCTGGGCCCTCGCGATGCACTGTTCGTGCCGTTCTTCGGCGTGAAATGCGCGACCGTGCCTTCGGTGGCCCGGCTGGCGCAGATCACCGGCGCGCGCGTCGTGCCGCTGGTGACCCGGATGACGGACGAGGGCTACGAGGCGACCTTTCATCCCGCCTGGGAGGACTTCCCCGGCGACGACCTCGAGGCGGCCACACGCCGGATGAACGCGTTCATCGAGCAGTGCGTGCTGACCATGCCCGAGCAGTATCTCTGGACGCATCGCCGCTTCAAGACGCGCCCGCCGGGTGAGCCGCCGGTCTATCGGCGATAATGCCCGCCATGAAGCTGAAGTTCACAAAGATGCAGGGCGCCGGCAACGACTTCGTCGTGCTGGATGGCGTGCGTCAGCGCATCGAGCTCGCACCCCGGCAATGGCGCTTCCTGGCCGATCGGCACTTCGGCATCGGCGCCGACCAGATGCTGCTGGTCGAGCCGTCCAGCACACCCGGGGTCGATTTTCGCTATCGCATCTTCAATGCCGACGGCGGCGAGGTCGAGCAATGCGGCAACGGCGCGCGGTGCTTCGTGCGCTTCGTGCGCGACCAGGGTCTGACCGACAAGCAGTCGATCCGCGTCCAGACCCTCAACGGGGTGATCGAGCCGCGCATCGAGGCGGATGGCCGTGTCACCGTCGACATGGGCCCGCCGGTGTTCGAGCACGAACGCATTCCCTTCGTCGCCGCAGGGCTGGCCGCGCAGCCGGCTGGCCGCGACATTCTCTACACGCTGCCGGTGGGGCAGCACCAATGCCAGATCTCGGTGCTCTCGATGGGCAATCCGCATGCGGTGCAGCTCGTGCCGGACGTCGAAACGGCCGCCGTGCTGTCCGACGGTCCGCTCATCGAGCGTCATGGCGCCTTTCCGCGACGTGTGAATGCCGGCTTCATGCAGGTGCTCGCACGTGATCGCATCGCGCTGCGCGTGTTCGAGCGCGGGGTCGGCGAGACGCTGGCCTGCGGCTCGGGCGCATGTGCCGCAGTCGTCGCCGGCATCCGTCGCGGCCTGCTCGATTC
>DAONCJ010000507.1:0-3427 GCA_035401985.1 Burkholderiaceae bacterium
CAGAACGCCAGGGTCGAACGCCAGCGGCGCAGCGTCCGCAACCGCCACGGGCGCCGGCTGCGCCACCTCGCCCGCTTCGGACTGCGGCGCGCTGGCGGCCCCGAGGTGACGAATCAGCATCCCGACCAGCAAAGCGCTGGTCACCGGCTTGGGCAGGTAATCGTCCATCCCCGCGTCGGAACAGCGCTGCCGGTCTTCCGACAGGGCATTGGCGGTCAGCGCGATGATCGGAATCCGTGCGAGATCGCCCGGCAGTGCGCGGATCTGCAGCGAGGCTTCGTAGCCGTCCATGACCGGCATCTGACAATCCATCAGCACCAGGTCGAAACCGCGCGACTGGACGGCCGCGACCGCTTGGGCGCCGTCGCCGACAGTGTCGACCGTCATGCCAAGCCGCCCCAGCATCGCCCTGACGACCTGCTGGTTGACCAGGTTGTCCTCGGCGACCAGGATGCGGGCCGGGCGCGGCAGCGCGCCGGCCGGCAGCGCGTCCACCGGCCCGCCGGTGCCCGTCAGGCCAGTCTGTGCCGGCCACAGTGGCAGCTCGAACCAGAAGGTGCTGCCCTTGCCCGGCTCGCTTTCGACATGAATCGAGCCACCCATCAGCTCGACGAGATGCCGTGAGATGACCAGCCCAAGACCGCTGCCCCCGAACCGGCGGGTGGTCGATGCGTCGGCCTGGCTGAATCGCTGGAACAGCTGTGCCAGCTGGGCCGGGGCGATGCCGATGCCGGTGTCCTGGACGCGGACCCGAATCCAATGGCGGGCATCCCCGGCCGGAGCGTCCATGCAGGCCGCACTGACCGTGACGGTGCCGCCCTCGGCGAATTTCAGCGCATTGCCGAGCAGGTTGGTCACCACCTGCCGCAGGCGAACCGGATCACCGCCTGCCGCACCCAGGGATCCGAGCTGTATGTCGGTGACGATCGTCGTGCCGCGTGCGGCACCGACCTCGCGATAGGTCGCAACCGTGTTGCCCAGCACCTGCGCAGGATCGAAGTCCACCCGCTCGATCGTTATCTTTCCCTCCTCGATCTTGGACAGGTCGAGGATGTCGCCCAGCAGTTCGTGCAGCGCCTGTGCAGACGAGGAGATGGCCTGCGCATAGCGCGCCTGGTCCAGGTCCAGGCGCGTGCTCTGCAGCAGTTCCGACATGCCGAGAATCCCGTTCATCGGCGTGCGGATCTCGTGGCTCATGTTGGCCAGGAATCGGCTCTTGGCCAGGTTGGCGTCCACCGCGAGCTGGCGGGCATGCTCGCGTTCGGCCGCCACCGAATCGCTTTGCAGGCGCAGCCGGGTCATCTCGATCCAGGCCTGGTTGCTGCGCCAGGTCTCCTGGGTCAGCACGAGGCCATAGATGCTGAAGATGGTCACGAGGATCCAGGCGTCGGCATACCCATGCCAGATCGTCGAGGCCATCAGCGGCACCAGCATCACGGCAAAATTGATCACTGCCGTCCGAAAGCTGCTGACCAGGATGAACACGCCGATCGCGGTGATGCACATCACCCCGGCAAACAGCAGCGTCCCCAGCATCGTCGACTGGGCGGCGGGCAGGAATACGAGGGAGATGACGCTCCAGCACAGGTTGTCGAGGACGATCAGCACCTCGAATCGGGCCTGCCAGTATTTGACGCGCTGCACGCAATTCGGATCCCGATCGAATCGACGGGACTCCCAGGTGCGGCTGGCACTGATGCACACGCGGGCCGCCAGCCACCCGATCAGCCAGGCCGGGGACACGATGCCCCACAAGGCATAGCAGATCACTACCGAAAACGCGACCGCACCGACCTGAGGCTGCGGCGCCAGCTGGTAGATCGAGCGGATGCGCTGAAACTCGATCTGCGCCTCGATTTCCTGCGCGGGATCCTGGATCGGTGCTGAAGGACTGGCCGTCATCGGAAAAAACACCCGTGCCGCAGGGAATGCGGGGGCGCCGGCGCAACAATGCGACCTTCGATCTGCAGACTTCTCATCTCGCTTCTCTGAACCGGCCCCGGCAAGGGCCGGTCACGCCTGGCGGCCAGGCGCCATTATCGATCGGTTTCGCCGCCATCGGGAGCGATCATGCAGCGATCCGCATGATCCACGACAGCGGATCATGCAGCCGCCAGACCACACGCCTGCCCGCGGGCCGCCAGCGGGCTGAAGGCGCCGGACCGGCGGCGACGGCCACAGTCGCACGCGCGACACGCTGCGCGGGCTGCGTCACCGCCTCACCCGCTGCGCCAGCAGCTGCAAGGTCTCGCGCATGGCTTGCGCCGGTGTCTGTGCCGCCAGGTCCAGGGCCTGGGAGCGGCCGTAATAGGGGCTGAGGTCGAGTCCAACGCCCAGCCCGTGAATGCGCACCCGGCCTTCCGCTTCGACCCGCCGCACCACATCCTGCAGATGGTGGTTCAGGTAGTCCGTGTCATTGGCCAGATTCGTCGCGCCGTCCGACGGGCAGGCATCCGAGACCACCACCAGCAGCTTGTGCCGCTCGGCGCGGGCCTCGAGCCGGGCCACGGCCCACTCGATCGCCTCGCCGTCGATGCCTTCCTTGAACAGTTCGGCACTGAACAGCGCCGCCAGCCCGGCGCGGCCCCGGCGCCAGCTGGTGGCAGCGTCCTTGAAGACGATGTGCAGCGCCTCGTTGAGCCGCCCGGGGTGCGCAGGTCGGCCTGCGCGGATCCATTCACGCTGCGCCCTGCCGCCGTTCCACGCACCCGTGGTGAAGCCCAGCACCTCGCTGGCCACGCCGGCCATGTCGAGCGCACGGGCCAATGTGTCGATCAGCGGGGCGATGCGCTCGGCGTGCTGGCGCATCGAGCCCGAGCAGTCGAGCAGGAATGTCAGCACACAATCGGCCTTCGGGTCCTGACGCTCGGCACGGAACAGGCGCCGCTCGGTGGGCGAGGCGATCAGCTGCGCCAGCCGGCGGCCGTCGATGCGGCCCTGCTCCTGGCCGCCATCCCAGCCATCGTCCTGCGGTTGCGCCAGCAGCGTCATCAGCTCGCGGGCCAGGCGCTGCACCGCAATGCCCTGGCGTGCCACCAGGTCGTCGAGCCGCTCGCGGTCCTGCTTCAAGCGATCGGGGCGCGTCAGTGCCGTCGCCGTGGCTTCGCGGTCATGGGCGGTGGTGAAGACGCGGTATCGGCCCTCCGCTTCATCGAGCACACGGCTGCGGCCGGCGGCCGCTTCGGGCATGTTGTCGTCGATGCTTGCGTCCAGCTCCATCAGCAAGCTGAAGGCGGCGCGCTCGGGGTCGTCGCCTTCCACGGCGTAAGAGGCGCGGCCGGCTTCGTCATCGGCCGAGCGCACCATCTCGCCCACCAGGCGGGCAATGGACAATGCATGGACCGCGTAGGCGGCCTGGTCGTCGCGGGTGCGGCGCAGGCCGGCCAGGTCGGGACCGAGCACAGGCGCAATGGCGCCGCGGATGGTC
>DAONCJ010000508.1:0-3420 GCA_035401985.1 Burkholderiaceae bacterium
CCCTGAATCTCCTGATAGTCCTCGTGACCCTTGCCGGCGATCAGCACCACATCGGCAACGGCCGCCTGGGCGATGGCCAGATCGATCGCCCGCTCGCGGTCCAGCTCGGTGGCAAACGGTTCGCGGCTCAGGCCGGCTCGGATGTCGGACACGATCCGGAAGGGCACCTCGCTGCGCGGGTTGTCCGAGGTGATCACGATGTGGTCGGCGGCACGCTGGGCGATGTAGCCCATCATCGGCCGCTTGCCCGCATCGCGGTCACCGCCGGCACCGAAGACGCACCACAGCGCGCCACCGCGCGACAGGGCCACCGGGCGCAACCCCTCAAGCGCATTGGCCAGCGCATCGGGCGAATGGGCATAGTCGACCACGACCATCGGCGCCCCCGGCGACTCGATGCGCTGCATGCGCCCGGCCACGGGCTCGAGCTGCTCAAGCAGCTCGACCACGGATTCGAGCGGCAGACCGAGCGCCAGCCAGCAGCTCGCCACGGCCATGGCGTTGGATACGTTGAAGCGGCCCAGCAGGTGCAGCCGCAGATCGGCGCGGCCGTAGTCGCCGGCCAGGGAAAGGGTGATGCCCTCGGCGTCCTCGGTCACCCGGTCGGCCAGCAGCATGCGGTCGACCCGGGCGCCGTGCTGGCCGGGCGAAAACCCGTAGGCGATGCGCAGGACCGGCGCGCTGCCCGGTGGCTGCGCGATCGCGCCCAGCATCGCCAGACAGGCCGGATCATCACCGTTGACCACCGCCGCCCGCAGCCCGGGCCAGGCGAACAGACGGGCCTTGGCGGCCGCGTAGTCCTCCATGGTGCGGTGATAGTCGAGGTGATCGCGCGTCAGGTTGGTGAACGCGGCGACCTCGATCGCCGTGCCATTCAGACGCCCCTGGTCCAGTCCGATGGACGACGCTTCCATGGTCGCGCTGCGGGCGCCGCGCGCGGCGAAGCCGGCGAGCATGCGCTGCAGACCCAGCGCGTCCGGCGTGGTCAGGCCGGTGGACTCCAGACGGGGCAGCGCCGCGTCATGCACCAGGCCGCCGCCCAGGGTGCCGATGATGGCCGAAGGTATTCCGGCGCTGGTCAGCCCGCGGGCCACCCAGTTCGATACGCTGGTCTTGCCATTCGTGCCGGTGACCGCCACCACCCGCAGGCGGCGCGCTACGCCGCCATGGAACTCGGCGGCGATGGCACCGGCCAGCTCGCGCAGATCGCTCACGCCGATGTGGTCGGTCGCCCCCGGCAAGGCATCGTCGAGCGCCGGATCGGCCTCATGCACGATCGCGCCCGCGCCCTGGGCCAGCGCCTGATCGATGAATTTCCGCCCGTCCGCCTGGTGGCCGGGGTACGCGAAGAACGCGTCGCCCGGCTTCACATCGCGACTGTCGGAGACCAGCCTGGCGCTCTCGCCCAGGCGGGCCCGCAGCCAGCGGCCGATCGACCGCGCAGCGTCCGGCGCCAGACCGGCGAGCCGGTCATCGCCATGCGCGACGGGCAGAGCGCTCACATGCTCTCCTTGACCGGTTCGGCAGGTATCACCAGGTTGGCCAGCGGCGCGTCCGGAGGAATGCGCAGTGCTCGCAGCGAATCGCCGGCGATCTGCGCAAACACCGGAGCGGCCACATCGCCGCCATAGTGCCGCCCTGCCGAGGGCTCGTCGATCATCACCGCGATCACGATGCGTGGATTCGAGGCGGGCGCGAAGCCGACGAACGAGGCGATGTACTTGTTGATGTAACGGCCGCCCTCCTGCTTGTGGGCCGTGCCGGTCTTGCCCGCGACACGGTAGCCGGCGATCTGCGCCTTGGGGGCGGTTCCGCCGGGCCCGGCGGCCATCTCGAGCATGCGGCGCACGGCCTGCGCGGTGCGCGGCTCGATGACCTTGACGCCGACCGCGGGCTGGCCGGTGCGCACCATGGACAGCGGCACCAGATCGCCGTCGCGGGCGAAGACCGTGTACGCGCGCGCCATCTGGATCAGCGACACCGAAATGCCGTGGCCATACGACATCGTCGCCTGCTCGATCGGGCGCCAGCTCTTGTGCGGGCGCACGCGCCCGGCCACGGCACCCGGAAAGCCGAGATCGGGCGCCTGCCCGAAGCCGACCGCGGTGAACATGTTCCACATCTTTTCCGGCGGGAAGGTCAATGCCATCTTGGCCGTGCCGACGTTGGAAGACTTCTGCAGCACCTGCTCGACGGTCAGCGCGCCGTAGGTGTGCGCGTCGCCGATGGTCGCCGACCCGATGGTCAGGCGTCCGGGCGCCGTCTGGATCACGCTTTGCGGCGTGTAGCGGCCAGACTCGAGCGCCATCGCGGAGGTGAACGGCTTCATCGTCGAGCCAGGCTCGAAGGTGTCGGTGATCACGCGGTTGCGCAGCTGGGCGCCCGAAAGCTGGCCACGCTGGTTCGGGTTGTAGGTGGGCAGATTGGCCAGCGCCAGCACTTCGCCGGTCTGGACATCGAGCACCACGGCGGCGCCGGCCTTCGCGCGGTGCTCGCGCAGCGCCTCGCGCAGGGCCGAGAAGGCATGGAACTGGATCTTGCTGTCGATCGACAGCTGCAGATCGTGCCCTTCGAGCGGCTCGCGCAAGGTGCCGACATCCTCGATCACGCGATTGAAGTTGTCCTTCAGCACACGGCGGCTGCCCGGCTTGCCGGCCAGCACCCGCTCGCGGGCCAGCTCGATGCCCTCCTGGCCGATGTCTTCGACATTGGTGAAGCCGACCACGTGGGCCAGTGCTTCTCCCTCGGGATAGAAGCGCTTGTATTCCTTGCGCTGATGCACGCCCGGAATGGCCAGCGCCTGCACCTTCTCGGCAGCCTCGGCTTCGACCTGCCGCTTCAGGTAGACGAAGGTCTTGCCCTTGACGTCGAGCCGGCGCGTCAGTTCGGCGACTGGCATCTCGAGCAGCCTGGCGAGGCTGGCCAGCTGCTCGGGCGTGGCCTTGACCTCTTCGGGGGAGACCCAGACGGCGCGCGCCGGCAGGCTCGATGCCAGCACCACGCCATTGCGGTCGAACACCTTGCCGCGCGACGCCGGCAGCTCGATCGTGCGTCCGTAGCGCGATTCGCCCTGCTTCTGCAGGTATCCGTGCGTGAACAGCTGCAGATAGGCCGCACGCCCGATCAGTGCGATGAAGGCGATTGCCATCATCAGCAGCAGCAGACGCGACCGGTAGGCCGGCAGCTTGATTCGCAGCAGCGGGTTGGCCGAATAGGGGACGCTGCGGCTCACCGGGAGGCCTCCTGGGCACGCGCGACGGCGGCCGTGTCGATCGTCAGATGCAGGGTCTTGTCGGGGGTCAGTGACTGCATCGCCAGCCCCTTGCGCGCCCGCGAGTCGATCAGGGAGGACTTCGCCAGCCCCGTCTGGTCGAGCTGCAGCTGATCTAAGGCAGGGTGAAATGAGCACCCGCGCGCAGA
>DAONCJ010000509.1:0-3407 GCA_035401985.1 Burkholderiaceae bacterium
ACGCTGCTGCTCACGCCCCTGCGCGGAGCGGACAACCAGATCTACGCCATTGCCCAGGGCAATGTGATCGTAGGCGGCGCCGGCGCCTCGGCGGGCGGCAGCCGGGTGCAGATCAACCATCTCAGCGCCGGCCGCGTGCCCGGTGGCGCGACCGTCGAGCGGGCGGTGCCCAGTCCCGCACTGACGGGGCAGACCGTGCGTCTCGAGCTGACGCAGACCGATTTCAGCCTGGCCGGCAAGGTTGCCGCGGCGATCAACAAAACGCTTGGAACCGAAGGCGCTCCGGCCCTGGCGCAGGCATTGGACGCGCGGGTGATTGAGGTTCAGCTGCCGGCGCCGGCGGACAAGCGGGTGCCCTTCCTGGCCCTGCTCGAGAACGTCGACATCACCCAGGATCTGCCCTCGCCGAAGGTGGTTGTCAATGCGCGAACCGGGTCCGTGGTGATGAACCAGACCGTCACGCTGGCGCCCAGTGCGGTCGCCCACGGCAACCTCAGCGTGACGATCTCGTCGACACCGGTCGTCTCCCAGCCGGGGGCATTTTCTCAAGGTCAGACCGTTGTTGCCGAAAAAGCAGATATCCAGATCAAGCAGGACGGGGGGGCGGTCATCAAGCTGGAAGGTGGGGCGAAGCTGACCGATGTGGTCAAGGCCCTGAACACGCTGGGCGCGACCTCCGGCGACCTGATCGCCATTCTCCAGGCACTGAAGGCCGCGGGCAGCCTGAAGGCCGAACTCGAAATCATCTGACGGACTTACGCATGGACCCGCAACCGCTGTTGGCAACCGACGCTCGCTCGCTCGACGCTCTGCGTCGGCAGGCGGGCGCCGACCCGAAGGCGGCCGTGCGCGCGGCGGCCACACAGTTCGAATCGGTGTTCATGAAGCAGATGCTCAAGGCGATGCGCGACGCCGTGCCCAAGAGCGGCATGTGGGACGGGCCTGCGCAGTCGACCTACACCGACATGCTCGACCAGCAGATGACACAGACCCTGTCGGGCCGACCGGGTGGTCTGGGCGATGTGATTGCTCGTCAGCTCGGCCGCCAGATCGGCGTCACGCGCCCTGTGGCGCCGGGGGCTGGCGATCCCGGTGTTCCGGGCGTTTCGGGCATTCCAGGTCTGACAGGCGCCGAGCCCCGGGCCGACGCCGCGGGTGCCGATGTCGGTCCCTCGGTGCCGCAACCGGCGGCATGGCGATTGCCGCAAGGGGTCCCCGTGACAACCGTCGGCCCGCTGGCCGCGGCAATCGTCGCCCCTCTGGCCGCCGCACCGGCGGGAGGCCCGTCAGCCGCCGCGCCAATGATCGGCCCGCTGACCGCCGCCTCACCGGGCGGCCCGCTGTCCGCCGCGCGCAGCGACATCGGCCTGACGAACGCCAACCACACGCTGATCCGTCAGGCGCTGGCCGCCTTCGCTGCGACCGCCGGCGCATCGCCGGAGGGCGCCAGCGCCGGGGCCTCGTCGAAAGTCGCCGGCCAGCCGCGCTGGACCGGGCAGGTCGGGCCCGCCCATTCACCGGCGCAGCCCAACCTGGCCAACCTGAGCGGTCCGCAAGCCGATTTCGTTCGCAAGGTCTGGCCGCATGCGCTGCTGGCCGAACGCACGACCGGCGTGCCGGCTGCCTTCATCGTCGGCCAGGCGGCGCTCGAATCCGGATGGGGGCGCCACGAGATCCGCAATGCCAATGGCAGCCCCAGCTTCAATCTGTTCGGGATCAAGGCCGGCGGGGCCTGGAAGGGCGACGCTGCGGCCGCCAGCACCACCGAATACGTTGGCGGCCAGGCGACGCGCAAGGTCGAGCGGTTCCGGTCCTACGGATCGTACGGCGAGGCGTTCCAGGACTGGGCGGGAATGATGGCGCGCAACCCCCGATACAGCCGCGTGCTGCAGTCCGGTGGCAGCGTGCAGACCTTTGCTGCCAGCATGCAGCGCGCCGGCTATGCGACCGATCCGGCCTATGGCTCGAAGCTTGAGAAAGTCATCCAGAAGACGCTGACCCTTCAGCGGCTGGTGACCTGATGACACATCGCGAGGAGCGACCGACATGTCCGACCTGCTCAACGTAGGTGCCTCGGCACTTCGTGCCGCCTTTTCGCAGATGCGCACGACCGGCCACAACATCGCCAACGTCAACACCCCGGGCTACAGCCGGCAGGAGGTGCAGCTCGCAACGGCCGAGGGCACCTTCAGCGGCGGCGGATTCGTCGGGCGCGGTGTGGTCGTCGAGACGGTGGTGCGACGCTATGACGCGCACCTGACCTCCGAGGTCGCCTCGGGGCTCGCGATGTCGAGCGCCGACAAGGTGCGCACCGCGCAGCTCGAGCGCCTGGACCGCATGTTTGCCGACACCGAAAACGGCATCGGTGCGGGTCTGGACGATCTGACCAGCGCGATGGCCGATGTGGTCAACCGGCCCTCGGACCCCTCGGCACGCACGGTGGCGGCCAATCGCGCCAACATGCTGGCCGAGCGCTTCAACGCCGTGCACGACCGCCTCGAGGATGTCCGGGGCCAGGTCGATCTGCGCATGGGCGAGGGCGTGAACAAGGTCAACGAATCGCTCAAGCAGCTGGCGGCGGTCAACGAGCAGATTGCCAAGACCAACGGCAGCGGCCAGCCGTCCAACGATCTGCTGGATCGGCGCGACGTGCTGGTCGAACAGGTCAACAAGCAGATGAAGGCGACCGCCTATGTCAACTACGACAACACGGTCAGCCTGTTTTCGGCCTCGGGACAGGCGCTGGTCGTCGGCAAGTCGATCGCCAACTTTTCGCTGAGCACCGATTCGCTCGATCCCCGAAAGCTGACGGTGTCGCTGAACACGTCGGGGCGCTCGATTCCGATGGAGTCCGACTCGCTCGGCGGCGGCGAGCTGGCCGGGCTGATCCGCTTTCGCGATGAGGATCTGACGGCAGTCGCGGGCCGGCTGGGCCAGCTGGCTGCGACGGTCGGCACCGCCTACAACGCTCAGCAGGCGCTCGGGCGGGACGCCACCGGCACGGCGGGCGCGCCGATGTTTTCGATGGGCAGCCCGCGCGCATTCGGTTCGAGCCTGAACACCGGCACTGCGGTGATGGCCGCAGCCGTGGTCGATGGCACGCAGGTCAGCGCCGGCGACTACGAATTCGACTATGACGGCACGAACTGGTCGGCGACGCGCGCAAGCGACAAGTCGGTGGTGCCCATCGCCGGCTGGTGCTCCGACCGCTTCGGGCGGCGTCCGGTGCTGCTGGCCGGGCTGACGGGCTATGTGCTCGCGGCCCTCGGCAGCGTGCTGGCCGGCTCCATCGAGGCGCTGGTGCTGTGGCGGGCGCTGACGGGGGCGTTCATGGGCGCCGGCACGGTGTGCGCGCGGGCCATCGTGCGCGACTGCTTCTCGCCCACCGAGGGCGCCCGGGCGATGAG
>DAONCJ010000510.1:0-3403 GCA_035401985.1 Burkholderiaceae bacterium
CCGAGATGGTGCAGTTGCTCGAGCGGCTGCTCGCACGTCACCCGGGCGTTCGTCTGATGGCCATGCGCTCGCTCGCCAGCGAGCCGTGGACGGCGGCGGGCCCCGGCGCCACGCCAGCGGCCGGCGCGAACGCTCAGACCGGAGGTCTGTACCGGCATGGCGTCGAACTCGAACTGGAGGGGGGCTGGCATTCGCTGCGCGCCTACCTCGCGGACGTCGAGCGATCGCCGCGCCGTCTGCAGTGGGGTGAGCTGCAGCTGAGCGCGCAGGAACACCCGGCCATGCGGATGAAGATCTCTCTGCACACCCTCAGTCTGGAGGCGGCATGGCTGCAACTCTGACAGGCGCCAGACAGATCGCCGCCGCCGTCTGCGCGGGCGCCGTCGTGGCGGGCGCGTTCAGCGCGAGTGCCGCAGGCGCGGCCGACCCCACCCAGCCTCCCGAACAGCTGCTGCGCAAGGCGACACCCGACGGCTCCGGCACCGCGCGCGGCGAAGCCGCCCTGTCGCCGGCAGCGATCGTCCTGCAGGCGGTGCTGCATCCCGAGGGCCGCCCGCCCCGCGTCATGGTCGACGGCTGGCTGTACCGCGTCGGCGACATCGTGCAGGGCAGCCGCCTGATCGCGATCGGCCGCCAGAGCGCTGTCTTCGACCATCAGGGGCGCCGGCAGACCGTCGCACTGATTCCACAGGCCGGCGTCACCCGTCTGCGCCTGAGCGACACCGAGTCAGTACCGGCCCTGCCCTCCGCGGCCATGCCGGCCATAAACGCCCCGATGCGCCCTTCCGCGCGCAGGACGAACAAGGAAAACCCATGAACCGCGCCGCGCTTCTCCGTCGCCTGCTGATCACCCTCCCGCTGATGCTGCTGTCGGCCTGCGCGACCCAGACGCCGCCCAACACGGCCCTGGCCAGCATCGGTCAGCAGCTCGGGGCGCCCGCCGCGCGCCCCGCCGCCGTGCCGGTGCCGCCGGCGGTGCGCCAGGCGATCGAGCAGGCCGCGCCGGTCGAAGCGCCGGCCAACTGGCTGCCCGAGCCGCGCTTCGATCTGTCGGTCTCGAATGCCCCGGCCGCGCAGGTGTTCATGGCGATCGCGAGCGACACGCGCTACAGCATGCTGCTGCCGCCCAACCTGCCGGGCAGCATCACGGTGAACCTGAAGGACGTGACGGTGCGCGAGGCGATGGAAGCGCTGCGCGAACTCTACGGCTACGAATACCGGATCGAGGGCAAGCGTGTTTTCGTCCAGTCGCAGGCGCTTCAGACGCGGCTGTTCCGGGTCAACTATCTGGCGATCAAGCGCCAGGGCCAGTCCGATGTGCGGGTCAGCTCGGGCTCGCTGAACTCGTCCTCCGCGCCGGGCGTCCCGGGCGCCGTGCCGGGCTCGACTGCGCCGCTGCCCGGCATGCCCGGTGCGGCCGGCTCGCGCAGCGTCGAGGCAAGCCGGCTGGTCACCACCACCGATTCGGACTTCTGGGCGACGATGAGCACCTCCCTCGCGGCGATCGTCGGCACCGAGGGCGGCCGGGGCGTCGTGGTCAATCCGATGGCCGGCGTGATCGTCGTGCGGGCGATGGCCGCCGAGCAGCGCCAGGTCGAGGCCTTCCTGCGCGCGATGCAGGTGTCGGTCGAGCGGCAGGTGATGCTCGAAGCCAAGATCGTCGAGGTGTCGCTGCGCGACGGCTTCCAGAGCGGCATCAACTGGGGCGCCTTCGATTCCGCCGGCCGCCACCGGTTTTCGGTCGGGGCCGACACCAACGCCATCGGCCAGGACCGCAGCACCCAGGGCACCCTGTCGCAACTGCTGGGCAGCGGCCTGTCCACGGCCACCGGCCGGGCGGCCAGCGGCCTGTTCGGCCTGGCATTCCAGACCGGCAGCTTCCAGTCGATGATCCAGTTCCTGGAGTCGCAGGGCAGCGTGCACGTGCTGTCCAATCCGCGCATCGCCACGCTGAACAACCAGAAGGCGGTGCTCAAGGTCGGCACCGACGACTTCTTCGTCACCAACGTGGCGACCAATACCGTCACCGCCGGCGCCACCGCGACCAGCTCGCCGAGCATCACCGTGCAGCCGTTCTTCTCGGGCATCGCGCTGGATGTCACGCCGCAGATCGACGAGCGCGACAACATCATCCTGCATGTCCATCCGTCGGTCAGTGTGGTGTCCGAACGGAACAAGAACATCAACCTGGGCACGATGGGCAGCTACACGCTGCCGCTCGCCTCCAGCAGCATCAACGAGACCGACAGCATCGTGCGGGTTCCCGATGGCGCGATCGTGGCGATCGGCGGCCTGATGACGCAGGAGCAGAACGACTCGCGCGCCCAGATCCCGGGCGCGGGCGACGCGCCGGTGCTGGGAGCCCTGTTCGGCAACCGCAACCGCAGCTTCGTCAAGCGCGAGCTGGTGATCCTGATCAAGCCGACCGTGATCAAGAGCGCGAGCGACTGGGCCGACGAACTCGGCGGCACCCGCGAGCGGCTGTCCGGCTACGCGCAACGCCCCGGCGAAGACTGGCTGCGCCGCGCGCCGGCCGCGCAATAGGGGCTGCCATGTACCTCGAACATTTCGGACTGCGCGAGTTCCCGTTCTCGATCACGCCCGACACGGCGTTCGCGTTCCGCTCGCGGGCGCAGCAGCGTGCCCTGTCGGCGCTGCTGGTCGCCTTTCAGTTGGGCGAGGGCTTCGTCAAGGTGGTCGGCGAGGTCGGAACCGGCAAGACGCTGCTGTGCCGTCGTCTGCTGGCCCGGCTCAAGGGCCGCGCGGTGACGGCCTATCTGCCCAATCCCTCGCTGTCGCCGCGCGGGCTGATGGTCGCGCTGGCCGCCGAACTGCGCCTGACCGTGCCGGTGGGCGCCTCGGAATACGACCTGCGCAGCCGCATCGAGCGGGCACTGATCGGCCACTCGATCCGGGGCGTGCCCGTCGTCGTCTGCCTGGACGAGGCGCAGACCATGCCGGCCGCCAGCCTCGAACAGCTGCGCCTGCTGTCGAACATGGAGACCGAAAAGGCCAAGCTGATGCAGCTGGTGCTGTTCGGCCAGCCGGAACTCGAAAACCGTCTGGCTGAACGTGCGGTCCGCCAGCTGCGCCAGCGGATCACGGTCAGCATCCGCCTGAAGCCGATGCGCGAGACCGAAATCGACGCCTATCTGCGCCATCGCCTGGAGATTGCCGGCAGTGTGACGCCCGACCTGTTCGAGCCGTCCGCGGTCCGGGCCATCACCGCCGCCAGCGCCGGCGTGCCGCGGCTGATCAACATCATCGCCAACAAGAGCCTGATGGTGGCTTACGGGCGCGGGCTGCACCGGGTCGGAATCGACGAGGCCTGGTGTGCGGTGCGTGACACCGAAGACCATCGTCAGGCCGCCTGTTCCAGCTGCCTTCGTGGGCCGGGAGCGGC
>DAONCJ010000511.1:0-3399 GCA_035401985.1 Burkholderiaceae bacterium
AACAGGATGCGGAAGCGCTCCGGCGAGCCGCACCTGCTGTTCGACGGGCGCGGACTGGCCGACTGCAATGACGCCGCCCTCGCACTGCTGGGCGCGGGCGAGCGCAGTGGCGTGCTGGGACTGCCGCTGGCCGGTCTGGTCTGCGCCAGCGACCCGACCGGCAGCATCGACCTCGAGGAAGCCATAGCGGGTGCACGCCGTGAAGGCGTTCGCCGCATCGAGGCGCGCGCACGGCGAATCGACGGCCAGACCGTGCCGGTCGAGATGACGATCACGCCGATCCGGCTGGCCGGCAACGAGGCCCTGCTGGTCGCCTGGCATGACATCGCCGATCGCCAGCGCTACGAGCAGGAATTGCGCCGGGCCCGCGACGAGGCGCAAAGCGCGGTCCATGCGAAGGCCAGCTTCCTGGCGATGATGAGCCACGAACTGCGCACCCCGATGACGGGCGTCATCGGCATGTCCGAACTGCTCGCCGACACGCGTCTGGACGACGAGCAGCGGCGTCTGGTCAGCGTGCTGAACAACTCGGCGCATTCGCTGCTCACCGTCGTCAACGATGTGCTCGATTTTTCGAAGATCGAAGCCGGCAAGCTCGCGCTGGAGTCGATCGACTTCGACCCCGTGGCGGTCGTGCGCGAGGTGATCGACCTGCTGTCGTCTGCGGCCTCCGGGCGCGGCAACCTGCTCGAGCAGCAGGCGCCCGATCAGACCGGCTTGCGCGTCACCGGCGACCCGACCCGGCTGCGGCAGATTCTGTTCAATCTGGTCGGCAACGCGATCAAGTTCACCGAGCGCGGCCGGATCACCGTGTCTGTCGAAGCACAGGCCGCTGCACCGGAATCGCTTCGGCTCGCCTTCGAGGTGCGAGACACCGGCATCGGCATACCGCCGGAGGTGCTGCCCACGCTGTTCGCACCGTTTCAGCAGGCCGATTCGTCGACCACGCGCCGCTTCGGCGGAACGGGCCTGGGGCTGGCGATCTGCCGGCACCTGGTCACCGCGATGCACGGCGAGATTGGCGTCACGAGTGTCCCCGGCGAAGGCTCGTGCTTCGCGTTTTCGATCGAGTTGCCGCGGGCAGCCGAGGCGCCGGCGGGGCATCGCACGGCAGCACCTGTCAGCGAGTCAGGCGCCGGAATCGGTCTGGACATCCTGCTGGCCGAGGACAATCCCACCAATCAGCTGCTGCTGGCGACCCGGCTGCGCCGCGCCGGGCATCGCGTGGAGGTGGTGGAGAACGGCGCGCTTGCGGTCGAACGGGTGCAGGAGCACGACTTCGACATCGTGCTGATGGACATGCAGATGCCGGTTCTGGACGGCTCGGGCGCGACCCGCGCCATCCGCGCCCTTGATGGCGAAAAAGGTCAGGTGCCCGTGCTGGCATTGACCGCCGATGCGCTGCCCGAGTTCCGCAGCCGCTACATGGACTCGGGGCTGAACGACTATCTCACCAAGCCGGTCGACTGGAAGGCGCTCGAGTCAGCGCTGGTCCGCCATGCGCGTGCACCGCGGGCCCCTGCGCCGGGAACCGAGCGACAGGCGGAAATCGCTGCGTCGGACAACACAGCCGCCAGGGCACAGCCGACCCCTGCGGCATCGGCGATCGATCCGGCCGCTGTGGTCGCCGAGGACAGCGAGCGCGTCGCGATGATGCGCGCCGATCTCGGCGAAGAGACCTTCGTCGAGATCCTGGACATCTTCTGGGAAAAATCCGCGACCGACCTCAGCGATCTTGCACTGGCTCTCGCCAAGGGCGATGCCGCGTCGGCCCGGGCGGCCGCCCACAGCATGAAGGGGGCGCTCGGAGGCATGGGCTTCGAGGCGGCGGCACGGATCGCCGACCGGCTGCAGCACGGCAAGCCCGACATGGTCGCCGACGAACTCGCGGCCCTGCGGGCCGTCCTGGCACTGATGCGCGAAAGCTATGACACGCGTGCGGACCAGACTTCGGTCTGATCGCCTGGTCCTGATCGCCTGGTCCTGATCGCCTGGTCCTGATCGCCTGGTCTTGATTGGTCGGTCCTGATCGGTCAGTCCTGATCGGCCGGTCGTATCGCGTCAGGCGCGGCGTGCGGCCAGACCGCGCGGTATCGCGCCCAGAAGCTGGCGGGTGTATTCCTCGCGCGGTTCGCGGTAGATGCGGTCGCTGTCGGCGGTCTCGATCACCGCTCCGTCCTTCATCACCATGACCTCATCGGCCAGATAGCGGACCACGGCCAGGTCGTGCGAGATGAACAGATAGGACAGGCCGAACTCGTCCTGCAGATCCTGCAGCAGGTTCAGAACCTGCGCCTGGACCGAAACGTCCAGCGCCGATACCGACTCGTCGCAAACGACCACCTCCGGCTCGAGCGCGAGCACCCGTGCGATCGCCACCCGCTGACGCTGACCGCCCGAGAACTCATGGGGATAACGGGTCAGTGCATCGGCTGACATGCCGACCCGCTCGAGCAGTTCGCGGGCCCGGTCCAGGCGCTGGGAATCGTCACGGCCGATTCCGTGGATACGCATCGGCTCGACCAGCGTCCTGGCCACCGTGAAGCGCGGATTCAGCGACGCATAGGGGTTCTGGAAAATGATCTGCAGGCGCCGCCGATAGGGAAACCACTGCTGGCTGGACAGGGCCTGAAGGTCGACGCCATCGAAGATCACCTGGCCCGCGTCCGCCTGATGCAGCCGCAGCAGCGACAGGCCCACGGTCGTCTTGCCCGATCCCGACTCGCCCACCAGGCCCAGTGTCTTGCCGCGCCGCAGCTTGAACGACACGTCGCGAACCGCCTGCACGCGGCGGCGAGCGAACAGACCGTCGTTCAGCGCGAACGTCTTGACCAGACCCCGCACGTCCAGCACCACGGGGTCGGCTGCGGACAGGCCTCGTTCACGCTGTTCACTGCGGGCAACGGTGAACACGCCGCCGTCCGGCGACGCCGCGCCCGCCAGCACCGCGCCGGGCGGCCCGCCAGCGTCGAACAGGCGGCGTGCCGGCGAATCCGCGTCGCGGTCGAGGAAGTCCGCGATGACCGGCAGATGGCGCGGGCGGCTGGTCAGGCTGGGACGGCATGCCAGCAGCGCCCGCGTGTACGGATGCATCGGTCTGGCGAACACCTGACGGGTGTCGCCCTGCTCCAGCACCAGGCCGTTGCGCATGACCACCACCTGGTCGGCCAGTTCGCCGACCACTCCCAGGTCGTGCGTGATGAACAGCATGCTCATGCGCCGCTCGCGCTGCAGGCGACGCAGCAGCGCCAGGATCTGGGCCTGGATCGTGACGTCCAGCGCGGTGGTCGGTTCGTCGGCGATCAGCAGTCGGGGTTCGCAGGCGATCGCCATCGCGATCATCACCCGCTGCTGCTGGCCGCCGGACAACTCATGCGGATATGAACGCACCCGCAACGC
>DAONCJ010000512.1:0-3398 GCA_035401985.1 Burkholderiaceae bacterium
ATGTGGATCCCGAGAGCGCCGAGGCAGACGACTGGTATCTTTCACTGCCGCTGGACCCCTACGCAGCCACCGACCCCGCCGAGTTCTTCGCCGTCAGCGCGGAACAGTTTTTCATCGACCCTGCGGCACTGCAACAGGGCTTTCCAGAGTGGTTCGACCTTCTGTGCGGCTTCTTCCGGCAGACGCCGCAGCCGCATCTGGATGCTGCGCCGCGACATTCCTGAAGTTCAGAATCCCCGACAGGGCTAGCCCCACCCCCGCTGTCGGTTATCCTTACACTTTACCGGCCGTCCGGCGCGCGAGCATGCCACTCGTGCGCTATCTCACTTCGTGCAATACGGTCCCGCGTTACTCTGTCCTGTCGCCTTTTCCGGCGCACTGCGTCCACCATGATCCGCCTTTTCAACCACTACCTGTCGGTCAGAACGCTCCTGCTTGCCGCGATCGAGGCGGTGGTGCTGTTCCAGTCGGTGGTGCTCGGCTTCCAGATCCGGATGGCCGACTTCTCGCTGCGCCTGCCCGTCGCTGAGGCCGGTGTGTTCGCCTTCATCATGATGGTGATGATGACGTCGCTGGGCCTGTACCAGGCGCAGGCAGAACCGTTCCGGGCGACGATCCAGCGGGTTCTTGTGGCCTACGGACTGTCCCTCATCGGCATGAGCTTCTTCTTCTACCTGTTCCAGGGCTTCTATGTCGGCCGCGGGGTGTTCGCGGTGAGCTCCGTCTTTGCCATGGCCGGCGTGCTGCTCGTGCGCCTGATCTTCTTCCGCATGACCGACATCGGCCTGCCGCGCCGGCGTGTGCTGGTGCTGGGCAACGGTCCGGAGGCCGAAGAAATCATCCGTTACCTGCACAACAGCGAGCAGGTGCGCGCGATCCAGTATGCCGGCATGTACCCCGTCGTTTCCGAGCGCGAGGCCGGCGAGCCCGAGCGCCGGATCAATCACGACCAGCTGCTGCGCACCGTTCGCGACCTGAAGGTGTCCGAGATCGTCATCGCGGTGCGCGAACGGCGTGGTGGCGTGCTGCCCCTGCGCCAGCTCCTGGATGCGCGGCTGGCCGGTGTCCGGGTGATGGACCTGGCGGCTTTCTATGAGCGCGAACGCGGCATGCTGAAGGTGGACAACTTGCGCGCCAGCTGGCTGATCTTCGGCCAGGGTTTCGACCAGGGCATGACCCGCGACGTGGTCAAGCGCCTGTTCGATGTATTCGTGAGTCTGATCCTGCTGTTCCTCACGCTTCCCCTGGTGCTGGGCGCCGTCATCATGATCGTGCTGGAATCGGGGTGGCCGGTGCTGTATCGCCAGGAACGCGTCGGACAGGGCGGTGTGCCGTTCACGATCTTCAAGTTGCGCTCAATGCGCCAGGACGCCGAAAAGGATGGGCGCCCGCAGTGGGCCCAGGCCGCTGACGCGAGGGTCACCCGCGTCGGGCGGTTCATCCGCAAGACCCGCATCGACGAGCTGCCCCAGCTCTACAACGTGCTGCGTGGCGACATGAGCTTTGTCGGGCCGCGCCCCGAGCGGCCGTTCTTCGTCGACCAGCTGATTGCCGACATCCCGTATTACGACGTGCGCCACAGCGTGAAACCCGGAGTGACCGGCTGGTCGCAGGTCCGGTATCCGTATGGCGCCTCGGTCGAGGACTCGCTCGCCAAGCTCCAATACGACCTGTATTACGTCAAGAACCACTCGCTGTTCCTCGATCTGCTGATCCTGATGGAGACGGCGCAGGTCGTTCTGCTGGGGAAGGGGGCCCGCTGAGGCGACAGCCTCCCGGCCCGCTGCCGTGCTCATCAACCTGGCACTGATCGGCTTCGCAGCGGCCGCGCTCGCCTACCTCGGGCTGGCCGGGCTGCTGGCCGCGCGCGGAGCCCGATCGAGCGCCGGTCGGCTGTTCCTCGCGGCGCTGATCGGCCAGGCCGTGTGGGCCGTGTCCCTTGCCTTCGCCAGTGCCGGCATGGCCATACCTTCCGTGCTCGTTGGCGCGGCCGAAGGCCTGAGGCTGCTGCTGTGGCTGGTCTTTCTGCTGACGCTGGTCCGCGGCGCCGGCGGCCGGGTGGCGGCTGGCTCTTCGAGCGAGGGCCTCCCGGACGCAGCCAGGGACGCCCGCCGGATTGCCAACAGCGGCCTCGTGGCCGCCGCGGCCGTCGCCACCGGCGTCATTGCCATCGACCTGCTGGCTTCGGGTGACCGCGCCGCGTTCGTGGTCAGGGTGATCGCGTCGGTCTTTGCGCTGGTCTGCCTGGAGCAGGTCTATCGCAACACACCGGCCACCGGACGCTGGGCCGTCAAGTTCCTGGCGATCACCGGCGTGGCGATGTTCGGGTTCGATCTGGTGGTCTACAGCGAGGCGCTGCTGTTTTCACGCCTGAATGGCGCTTTGTGGGTGGCACGGGGCTACGCGAACGCCCTGCTGATGCCCCTGCTGGCCGTGGCCGCCGCGCGCAACCAGAACTGGAAGCTGGACATCGCGGTGTCCCGCACGGTCGTCTTTCATTCGGCCACCCTGTTCGCGGCGGGCCTGTTCCTTATCCTGATGGCCGCCGGTGGCTACTGGGTCCGTTATTTCGGAGGCCAGTGGGGCGAGGCGATGCAGGCGCTGGTGCTGTTCGCGGCGCTGGTCGGACTGGTCGTGGTGCTGGGGTCCGGTGCACTGCGCGCCCGACTGAAGGTCGTGCTGGCCAAGAACTTCTTCAGCTACCGTTACGACTACCGGGCCGAATGGCTCAAGCTCACGGAACTGCTGGCCGCCTCACCGGGCGACAGCGCGGAAGAGGCACTTGAAATCCGAGCAATCAAAGGGCTGGCCGGCCTTGTGGACAGCAGCGGTGGCGCCTTGTGGCTCGTCAACGACGACGGTCAGTACGCCTGCACGGCGCGCTGGCGCTATCACGCGCCCACGCCGGTCATCGCCGCCGGCGAGCCGATGGTGGACTTCCTGTACGGCCGGCAATGGATCATCGACCTGAACGAATGGCGCGCCAGCCGGCAGGCGTATGACGACCTCGCTCTGCCCCCCGCCCTCGAGCAGGACCCCGAGCGCTGGCTGATCGTGCCCCTGCTGCTGCATTCCCAGCTGCTGGGTTTCGTGGCGCTGAGCCAGCCGATCGCGCGGGCGGACATCAACTGGGAAGTGCGCGATGCCCTCAAGACGGCGGCGCGCCAGGTCGCCAGCTATCTGGCGGTGCGCCGGGCGGTCGAGGCGCTCGTCCAGGCCCGCCAGTTCGAGTCCTTCAACCGGATGTCGGCATTCGTCGTCCATGATCTCAAGAACCTCGTGGCGCAGCTTTCGCTCCTGCTGACCAATGCCACCCGGCACCGCGACAACCCGGAGTTCCAGCAGGACATGCTCGACACCGTGGCCAATGTCGTCGACCGGATGCAGGGGCTGCTGCT
>DAONCJ010000513.1:0-3392 GCA_035401985.1 Burkholderiaceae bacterium
TACCACCTAGAATCAAGCACTTGGACCACTCTTCGGAGTGGTCTTTTGCTTTGTGGCGGGCCCATTTAGCGGCCCCTCCTCTGACGTACGCCCGGGATCAAACATTCCCGGCGGGTCCGCGTATCGACAACAAATCTGCACCCGCAAAATAAGGCCTGCTGCGCTCGCCCAGTGCACCTTGCCGCGCAAGGCACGCAGGCGCCGCGGCGCCCGCGCGGTTGACGACCCGGTGCACGCGGACGGCAGGTCGTGTCGCCAAACTTGACAGTCGAGACCCCGCTCGAGCAGCGACGCCAACCCGACTGCTCCGCTCTGGAGAGGGGACAAAACAGGCATCGGCAGGACGAGAGGGAGCGCCTCATCCCAGCGGAATCGTGTCGATTAAATTGACAATGCGCACCGCCATACAGGGGTACCCAGGCGGCGTACTGAGAAGGGCAAAAATTACTTTCCCTATGAAATGGGTAAAACCTCCTCTTTGTCTGGGAAATTTACCCACGTCTGGCATAGGTCTTGCTGTCGTTCCGGAGTCAAGCTGACATTTACCTTTCGAAGGAGCGGACGATGAGCAAGGGTTCCTTAAGAGCAACGATTGCATGCGCGGTGGCGGGAGCGTTTGCCACCCTGGCTGCGCCAGCGAACGCCTACGTGTATTCGCTGTCCCACCTGGAGATCGACAACCTGCAGATCGCGATTGGCGGTACCACCTCCGCGGTGAGCAGTTTCACTTTCAACCTGTCGAACTCTGCGTCGATGAACAGCGGTCCTGTCGCCAGTTCCGCGGCATGCAACAGCTTCGGCGCCCCCGCTTGCAGCCCCGTGTCGCCGGTTCTCGACGCAGCCGCCGTCAATGCACCCGGGTCGACGGAGCTGCGAGCGAACAACGACTTCACGTTCCTGGGCGTCGACCAGGTGAACTCCTATTCCAACGCCGACTCAGTGATTCGCAGCGCCCAGCTGGTGCAGGGCGTGCCCACCAGCACCGAGCAGATTGCCGAGTCGCTGCTGAACATCAACGGTTTCGCGCAGGCCAACTCGCTGATCCAGTCCAACACGCGGCTGATCTTCACGCTGGTCGTGCCCGAAAGCGGAGGCACGCTCAATCTGAGCTTCCTGGCCGACCCCGACCAGCGCAGCCAGATCGATGGCGCCGTCGGCAGCTACCTCAGCCAGTCTGATTTGAACGCATCGTTCAGCCTGAGCATGGCCGGGGGTGGCTCGGTGAGCTGGACGCCGAACGGCACAGCGGCCAACGACTGCGTCACAACGATGGCCGGGGTGACGTGTCTGGAGACCGCCGACTCCCAGGACCTGAACTTCAACACCTCGGTCGGCGCCAACCCCGGCGTGGCGGACAACAGTTACGACATCGCCCGCATCCTGACCCCGTTCGGTATCTCGATCACCGGGCTGGCAGCCGGCGACTACACGCTGGCGTTGAATGCGAACACCTCGACCTCGATCATCCGGTCCGTGCAGGCCATTCCCGAACCTGCAACCCTCGGGCTGATCGGTCTCGCGCTCGCTTTCATGGGCGGTATGCGGATGCGCAAAGCTTCGAGGAAGGCCTGACGGCAGGCTGCGCCGCGGGTCCGCTCGTCGCATCGGCACTGCTCTGCGACGCCGCGGCGTACGAAAAATCATCGGGGTGCGGCGTGGCGCCCGGCGCGCACGCCGCCTCCTGACGATTGACCCCTGAAGGGCCATTCGCTAACGTGTCCGGATCCTCGCGCGATCCCTCGACATGGCCTTTGCATCAGGCAGTTCCCGCATCTCGGATGGCGCCCCGCAGCTGCAACGCGATGGTGTGAGTCCTGGCGGTCTGATTGCCGCCCTCGCGGCGGCGCTGGTCCATGCCGGTGCGCTGGCCGGCGACCTGAACCCGGTGGACTCGGCGGAACAGATCGCCCGGTACCGGATCAACGACACCCGTTGTGCCAGCACGCCCTCCCGAACACTGATCGGCGCCCGGCAGCGCCAACCGCACGCTGCCGTCGATACGCCCCCTGCCGCGCCTGAAGCTCAGCCGCTCGCCTGGAACTCCACGCTCACGACGGTGGCTGAGCAGTATGCCCAGGCCATGGCGGATGAAGGCTACTTCGCCCATGTGGCGCCGGACGGAACGACGCTCGCGCAACGGGTGGACCGCGCCGCGTATCAGTGGCGCGCAATTGCGGCGAACCTGGCGGTCGGCTATGCCACGCTCGATGAAACCTTGCGCGCGTGGGCGCACTCGCCGCGGCACTGCCACAACCTGATCGATGGCCGATACTCCGAATTCGGCATCGCGCGGGTGCACAGCACGCGCCCGACGAACCGGTACGCGGTCTACTGGGTGCTGGTGCTGGGGCAGCCGGCCGGCAGTGTGGGCTCGGCTGTCATCGCGACCTCGTCCCGACCGCGGTGACCGGTGCGCTGCGCTGCGCAAGCAGCGGCCGCCACACGGCGCGATCGGCTGAACCCGCGATGAGACTGGTTCGCCGCATTCGGACTGCGTGCTATACCTGCCGGTGAGTCGCCCGCAGCTCGCCGGCGGCCCCGCCAGAACGTTCCGAGGTTTCACCCATGAATTGCCCGCTGTACCGCACCCATGCCCGACTGGTTCCGACCGTCCAGGTTCAACCCCGTCACCAGCAGGGCCGACCGCCAACCCGCATCCATGTCCCCTGGTGCGCCCATTTGCACAGCCCGGTCACCGATGTGCAGGCCCGCCGGGACACCAGTGTGGTCCGCAAGCTGGCCTGTGAAGGCAGGCTCGAGGCATGCCAGGTCCCGCCCGAATATCGCAACCTCAAGTGATGGCCTGGCCTGGGCGGCTCAGGCCCCGCTGACCCTGTCGAATCCGTACAGCACCAGCACCACCAGCAGCGCCGCCGGCGGCCCGGCGAGCGGGAACAGGATGGCCACCAGAACGGGCGCGACCAGCAGCAGGTGACGCAGACCCCAGCTGTAGTGCAGTCCCGCGCGGCGCAGATACCGCAGCCCGGTCGATGCCCAGCGTTCGCGCGCCGCCGAGCCGACCGGCATCGCGCAGATGAATCCGGCATGGTTGTAGAACCGCACCGCCATCGCCGACGAAAGCAGCGATGCGAACAGCAATAGCATCAGCACCAGCTCCAGCAGCAGCCGGGGAGACAGCGCCGCGAGACCCGTCTGGATCTGCGCGAATCCGGCGTCGAGCGACGGGGCGGCCAATGTCGCCGAGCCCATGAGCCCCAGAGCCGCGGTCGAGGCGGTCATCGAGGCCGACATCAGCGAATTCCGCAGTGTCTGCACGCCGAGAATTTCGGAGCCCGGGTGCTGCGAAATGGCGTCGAACCAGTCCTGACGGACCCGGACATTGACCGAGCGCGCCAGGCGATCAGGCTGGCGGCGCTGGGTCAGCACGAGGA
>DAONCJ010000514.1:0-3388 GCA_035401985.1 Burkholderiaceae bacterium
GGCCTGGTACTCGGTCAGGTCAGACGACAGGCCGGCCAGCGCCTGGCGCTGCGCCGGACGCTCCAGTTGCAGCACCGGCTGCGCGCGCACCTGCTCATGATTGCGGCGCGCCCGTTCGAAGCGCCACAGCGCGTCCATGCCGCGCGCGCAGCGCACCGGGGTGTCGTAGCGCGGCGTGCCGACGGCGGCCAGCGCCTCGTAGCCTTCGCGGGTCCGCTCGACATCGGCGCACCAGGCCACCAGCACCGGCTTGGTCGTGGCCGCGCAGACGCGTGCCACGTCGATGGCAATCTGGTTGCCGGCCGGCCCCGAGATCGACGCCAGGCAGATGCCCAGCATGTCGACCAGCGGGTCGGCGAGGATGAACTCCAGCGCCTGCACGAAGCTGCCCTCGCGCGCGCTGACATTGCCGGTGACGTCGATCGGATTGTTCAAGCCGGCAAAGGCCGGCAGGATCGCGCGCAGGCTCTCGAGCGTATGGGGTGACAGCGTCGGCAGTTCGAGCCCGGCGGCCGCGCAGTGGTCGGCCATCAGCACGCCGGCGCCGCCCGACATCGAGATGACGGCCACCCGGTTGCCCCCCGGGCGCCGGCCGGTCAGCAGCGCATGGGCACGATCGGCCAGGTCATCGACATCGGTCACCTCGATGATGCCGCTCTGCTCGAAGGCCGCCTGGTAAAGGGCCATCTCGCCGCCCAGGTTGGCGGTGTGCGAAGCGGCCGCCCGGGCACCCGCCTCGGAGGTGCCGACCTTCCAGAGCAGATAGGGCTTGCCGAGTTCGAGCGCCTTGCGCCCGATGCCGACCAGGCGATGCGCATCCTGGAAGCCTTCGACGTAGGAGACGACCAGCTTGGTCTGCGGATCGTCCAGATACCAGTCGACCACGTCCAGCGAGGTCGTCTGTGCCTCGTTGCCGGTCGACACGTAATGGCGGAAGCCGAGCCCTTCCTGGTTCGCCAGGATCATCACCGCATTGCCCCAGGCTCCGCTCTGGGAGGTCATGCTGATCCCGCCCTTGTTGTAGGTCAGGCCATAGGGCGCGCCGAACCCGAGGCTGAAGCGCTCGGCCGCGTTGATCATTCCCTGGCAGTTCGGACCGATCATCGAGATGCCGTGGCGGCGAGCCGTCTCGAGCAGGCGCGCCTGCGCGGCCACACCGGCCTCGCCCATCTCGGCAAAGCCCGAGGTGATCATGATGACGAAGCGGATGCCCTTGGCTCCGCACTCCTCGAGCACGGCTGGCGCGCGCTCGGCGGCCACCGCGACCAGCGCCACATCGGGCACTGCGGGCAGCGCCGTGACGCTCGGGTAGCAGCGCCACTGGCCGATCGCCTCGTAACGCGGATTGACGGGGTAGACCTCGCCCGAATAGCCGAGGTTGCGCAGATGCATCAGCGGCTGGCCGCTGGGCGTCTTTTCATCGGCGGAGGCGCCGATGACTGCGATTGAGCGGGCTCCGAACAGGCGCGAAAAGTCGATCGCGGCAGGGGTCGTCATGGGGGAGGATTCCTCGACTGAATGAAAGGAGGGGCGCGAGCCGATCAGAGGACGACCCGGGAGTCGGCGATCAGCCCTTTCCAGGCGACGACGTCACGCTGCAGCAGCGCGATGTACTGCTCCGGGGTCATGGGGATCGGCGCGGGCGAATTCTGCTTCTGCTCGAAGAAGGAGGCGGTTTCGGGCAGACGAAGCCACTGGTTCAGCACCGTATTCAGGCGCACCAGCACATCGTGAGGCAGACCGGCGGGCGCAAAAAGGCCGTACCAGGTCTCGACCTCGAACGGAATGCCCTGCTCGTTCAGCGTCGCGACCTCGGGGAACAGGGGCAGACGGCGCTGCGCGGCGGTGGCGATCGCGCGCACGCGGCCGCTCTTCACATGGGTGACCGGCGTGGCCGAGTCGATCCAGGCTATCGGCACCACGCCCGAGATGATGTCGGGCGGGATCTGCGCGACGGTCTTGTACGGCACGTGACTGAGCTTCATCCCGAGCCGGTGCTTCATCATCTCCATCACCAGATGGCCGCCCGAGGCGATGCCCCAGGACGCGTAGCTGACCTCGACGCCACGGGCCTTGACCCAGTCGACCATCTCCTTGATGTTGCGCACCGGCAGATCGGCATTGACGATCAGCACATTGCCCCCGCCCCCGCCGATGCGCCCGATCGGCTGCAGGTCGACCAGCGGATCGTGGGACATCTTGGGCAGCATCAGCTTGTTGCCGATCAGTGCGGCCGAGTACGAGATGACCAGCGAATAGCCATCGGCCGGCTGGCGCACCACGGTTTCGTGCGCCAGGATGCCGTTGGCGCCGGGGCGGTTTTCGACCACGACTGGCACCTTGAGCTGCTGGCTCATGTACTCGGCCAGCGGCCGGCCGAACAGGTCCGATCCGCCGCCCGCGCCGCTGGGCAGCACGAGCTTGATCGCCTTGCTCGGCCAAGCCTGGGCACGCGCGGCACGCGGCCCCGCGACCAGCGGGAGCGCTGTCAGGGCAAGCAGGCCGCGGCGCTGCCGGGAGGGGAAATCGGGTCGGTTGGGCATGGCGGATCCTGATGAATGCAGTGGGGCGGCAAAGCGCGGCGGACGAGCTTATCGCGATCGCCGGCGGCCGCGCGAGGGGGTGCGGACGCCCGCGTTCGCCGCCATGTCGAATTCGCCCGGCGGCCGGTCGCGTTTCGCCGGCCGGAAATCGGCACATCGCCCGCCGATGTGGAAGTGTGCTGAGATACCGGCACTTCAAGGAGCGGCAATGACAAGAGAAACCCGGAACAAGGCCCGCATCGGGCGCACCGCCGAGGAATCCCAGCCCTGGTGGCCGGAACTGCCCAAGCCCCGCGATGGCGCCCCGAACGTGGTGGTCATCCTGTTCGACGACACCGGGTTCTCGCATTTCGGCTGCTACGGCTCGACCATCGACACGCCGAACATCGACAAGCTGGCGGCGGGCGGCCTGCGCTACACCAATTTCCACACGACGGCGCTTTGTTCGCCGACGCGCGCCGCGCTGCTCACCGGTCGCAACCACCACTCGGTCGGGATGCGCGGCCTGGCCAACTGGAATACGGGGTTCCCAAACTGCACCGGCGGCGTGGCCAAGAGTGCCGCCACGCTGGCCGAGATGATCCGCCCGCAAGGCTATTCGACGTTCGCCGTCGGCAAATGGCATCTCACGCCGATGGAGGAAACATCGGCCGCCGGCCCCTTCGACCAGTGGCCGCTGGCGCGCGGCTTCGACCGCTATTACGGCTTCCTGCAGGGCGAGACCGACCAGTTCTCGCCGGAGCTGTACTGCGACAATCATCCGATCGACCAGCCGCGCACCGCCGAAGAGGGCTACCACCTCACCGAAGATCTGGTCGATCAGGCGATCGGCATGATTCGCAGCC